>CAYZOG010000009.1:10094-22715 GCA_964480225.1 uncultured Gammaproteobacteria bacterium
AAGAAGCAGAAAAGTCATGTGATGATTTTGACCGCAAGCGTGAGGACGGTTCGGCATATTAAAGGTGCAATTGCGGTTGGGAGTGATATTATTACAGCGCCTGCAAAGATCTATAAGAATTGGGTTGAGGAAGATGGGATGGCACTTCCTGAAGAAGAGTATGAGTATCCATCTGGTGGGCTGGAAGATTTGCCATTTGAAAAACTTGATTTAAGTGCGTCGTGGGAGGATTTTGATATTTCTCATGAACTTACTGACGCAGGGCTCGCAAAATTTAGCGAGGACTGGAATGCATTACTACAATAATATGAGCATGAATGATGCCGTAATGGCTTTTAACACGCAGTTTGAATATCAGCCAGAGATTGTGAATGCAGACGCGCTGGCGCAGAAGAAACGTGTGATTGTGTGTGGAATGGGTGGATCACATCTTAATGCGGATTTGGTGAAATGGCATGACGAAACGTTGCCAATCACAGTTCATTCTGATTATGGATTGGATCGTTTTTCAGAGGAGGAGTTGCAAGAGTCTTTGATTATTGCGAGTTCATATTCTGGAAACACAGAAGAGGTGTTGAGTTGTTATACAGAAGCAAAAGAAAAAGGGTTGGCGCTGGCTGCGCTTTCTGTGGGTGGAAAGCTGATTGCAATGGCTGCAGAAGATGGTGTGCCTCATGTTCAGATTCCAGATACTGGGATTCAGCCAAGAAGTGCGCTTGGATTAAGTTTTAGAGCGTTGCTTAAGTTGCTTGGGCAAGATGCACTATTGCAGGAGACTGCAGCGCTGGCAGAGCGTCTAGATCCAGCAAGTCTAGAGCAAAAAGGAAAAGAACTTGCACAACAATGGAACGGGCGCGCGATCATGGTGTATACCTCAAGAAAAAACTACACCATTGCGTGGAACTGGAAAATTAAACTCAATGAGACTGGAAAGATTCCAGCAATGTACAATCTTTTCCCAGAGCTGAACCATAATGAGATGACAGGGTTTGATGTGCAAGATTCAACTAAAGCGCTTTCTGAAAAAATGCAGTTTGTGTTTATCAAAGATAAGAACGACCATCCTAAAAATCAGAAGAGAATGGATGTGTGTGCAAAGCTTTACAAAGACAGAGAATTACCCGTAGAGGAGATTGAGTTGCAGGGCGAGACAAAGCTTGAAGCGTTGTTTAATTCTTTGATCCTTGCTGATTGGATTGCAGTGTACACCGCGGAGCAGTATGGGGTAGAGGCAGAGCAGGTTCCAATGGTAGAGGAGTTTAAAGCAATGATTGCGTAGTAGATTTTCTATAAATAAAAAACACCCAGCACGTTGTGTGTTGGGTGTTTTTGTTTCCTTGTGTTGGGATTTCTTCCCTCAACCCAGGACGGGGAGGGGTTCAGCTCAGCTCGTATCCGAGCTGCTCGCTGGCTGCGGCCAGGACGGCCGTCTCTTTACGCTTGAGCAGTCCCCAGGCGTAATCCGTGAAGGTGATCTTTGCCGGGATTTCTCCCAGATACTCCTTCAGAGCCTTGGCGATGCGAACGATCTCGGCGACCAGCCGGTCGTGCCCTGTTGAGTTGGAGCCGTGCCTGATCGACTTGAGAATGTGCTCTTTTCGCATTTCCCACATGATCGGAATGTGGGTCAGGTACCACTCCGTGAGAGTGTCAAAGCCCTCGCGGAACGTAGGCATCTCCTCTTCCTGAGGGAGTGCCATGAGCATCTGGAACCATTTCGCCGCTCCTGGTCGGTGCACCTCGTTTCCAAGGTACATGCTGGGCCTCCGGATTGTTGCGATCTGGTGCTCAGCCGCAAACCCTCGGATGGCCATGTACGGTTCCGGGTGGCGCGCCATGTAGTACGCCGAGATGGCGAACTGTGAGGCTTCAGCTGCTGATTGGAGCGCGTCGTTGATCGCGTTCATCTCGATGATGGTTGGGCCATCCTCGTTCAGCATCCGGAACCACATCTCCAGCGCCCCGCGTGACTCCATGAACTCCAGTCGCGGCGATGTTGCATCCCGCAGATTGGCGTTGCTCACGGAGACGTAGGTTTCCACATCCGCGGACAGCGTGGAGGTGTACTCCAGCGACCATTGGTCACTGTCCTCAACTCGATGCGCCTTGATCTCCACCAAGAGAGTTTCTTTCTCTTCTGTGGAGGAGTACATGGTCTCTTCTTTTCGCCAGGTAAAGCTCTTGAGCTCGTCCAGGCGGTAGCCGACCATGGTGGAGAACGACCGCCGTTGCCAGCCCACGCCCTCATCCGTCGTCTGGTCGTTGATCCCGCTCATGCACACTCGGTGCCCGTATGGCTGGATGCTGGGGCGGCGCGGCGTGCAGATATCAACTGCGGTGAGGTAGACCCGTGTCCGCCGGGCTGCCGTGTCGCAGCGATGCGCGTTGTGCGGCGCCAGAGGACCTCCCATGATCATACCGATCATGGTTTCATTGGTCGTGCCGGTGAAGTGGTTTACGATTCCCATTTTCTTTACTCTCCCTGCATGTTCCCATGCGTATCTATTAGCAGATCATACCAGGTGCGTACAAAAACACCCGGACTGAGCCTGGTAATAGATTTGAGAGTTCTGTAAAGAACGTCTAAATATAGCATAAAAATGCCATTTTGTCAATACATAAGCGCTTAAATTAAGCATAATTAAGCAAAATTCATTATCCACAGGTGTTGTGATTTTTGTGCAAAGGAATGCTGTGGTAAGATAATTAAGAGATTGCTTAAACATTTAACTATGTTGACCGCTACCCAAGTTAAAAAAATTAGAAAATCTGTTACACCAAAAAATACGGAGATGGTGAAGATGTTTAATGCGCTGAGTGATCGGTGTCGGTTTACGATTTTTAAAGCATTGCTTGCGCATGAGGGGATTTGTGTAACTGAGGTGGCTGGGATTTTAGATGTGTCTGTGCCAGCGGCGTCGCAACAACTGAAGATCATGGAGCAGGCTGGGTTGATCACTAGAGAGCGGGACGGCCAGAAGATCTGTTATTGTATCAACAAAAAAGACGTGACAGTTAAGTCATTAATTACGTTGTTGGACTAATATGACTCGACAGGGAATTGGATTGGTTGTTGGACTCGTTGTGCTGGGGTTGTTTGCGTACGCATTTATGCGATCAACACAAGCACCGGTGCAGGAGGCTGAAACATCACAACCAACAGAATCACAAGTACAAGAAACATCCAGTGAAGTCACAAACACAAAAGGCGTAGATCATATTGTGCCGCTCAACCAGATTTTGGGTGGAGGCCCACCAAAAGACGGCATTCCATCAATTGATAAGCCCAAGTTTGTCTCAGTGGAGGATGCGGGAGATTTTCTTACAGATGAAGAGCCGGGGATTGCGGTGACTATTGATGGTGACGCGCGATTTTACCCGTTCCAGATTTTGGTATTTCATGAGATTGTAAATGATCGTTTCAATGGTAGGCGCGTGTTGGTGACCTATTGTCCGCTGTGTCTTTCTGGAATTGTGTTTGATCCGCTGGTTGATGGTGAACGAGTAGAGTTTGGCACATCTGGAAAGTTGTGGAATTCAAACTTGGTAATGTACGACAGAAAAAATGACGGGTATTGGTCTCAGATTCTGGGTCAGTCAATTGTAGGGCCTAATGCTGGCGAATACCTTCCGGTGCTTCCATCAGATCAATTGCGGTTTGGGGAGTGGAAAGCACAAAATCCAGACGGGAAAGTGCTGTCTCGTGACACTGGAGCGACTCGGTTTTACGGAAGAGATCCGTATGGAGATTATTACACTCGGCCGGGAACTATTTTCCCAGTGACAAATCAGGATGATCGCCTAGAAGACAAAGCGTACGTGCTTGGTGTGGTGATTAATGAGCAGGCAAAGGCATATTTGCCATCTGCAGTGCAGCGCGATGGTGTAGTGGAGGATACTGTGGCAAGCACAACCGTTATTGCAGAATATGATGCTAGCCTTGATGTGGTGCGATTGTTTACCACAACAGAAGATGGTGAGCGAGAGCGACTTAATCCATTCCCAAGCTTTTGGTTTAGCTGGGTAGCAACTCATCCTAATACAGAACTCTATGACTAAGCGTAACTGGATTATCGCAGGTATTGTCGCGGTCGTGGCGCTGCTAAGCTGCTACATCGCAACTGTTTATTTTTTACCGAACCATTTCTTTGCTGAAGTCCAAGATAAAAATCCTCAAATCATGAATGAGATCTTGGAACTAGAATTTACAGACCTTGATGGGAATACAGTTGCATTGGAGCAGTTTGCCGGAACGCCACTGGTGGTTAATGCGTGGGCAACATGGTGTCCGTTCTGTAAGAAAGAACTTCCAGAATTTGCGCAGGTGCAAAAAGAGGTGGGGGATGATGTGATTTTTATTGCAGTGAATCGTCAGGAAAGCGCAGAGAAGGTTTTGGAATATATTGAGAACAATAACTTAACTAATTCACTTTTGTTTGTACAAGATCCGCAAGACACGTTTTATAAAACTATTGGGGGATTCTCAATGCCAGAGACCTTATTTATAACTGCAGATGGTGAGATTGCTCAGCATCGTCGTGGGGTGATCAGTTTGGATCAGCTCCGCACACTTGTTAATGATTTGTAATTTTTATGATTGAACTTGATGTAGCGTCATTGATCCTTCCGGCGTTTATCGCAGGATTGTTCACATTTTTGGCGCCGTGCACATTGCCGTTGGTCCCAGGGTATTTGGGATTTATCAGCGGAGTGTCGCTAGACAAGATTAAAGACCCAGAGCAGTTGAAGAAAATGCGTGGGAAGATTTTTATCAACGGACTGTTGTACGTGCTGGGATTTTCCGCAGTGTTTATCTTGATGGGAAGTTTGTTTGGGCTTGGCGGCCAAGCACTAATCCAATATAGAATTTGGCTCACCAGAATTGGTGGAATTTTTGTGATCGTGTTTGGGCTGTACATGATGCACGTGTTTGATTTTTCATTCCTCAAATTCCTAAGTAAAGAAAAACACGTCAACGTATTTAAATGGTTAAAACCAGGGAAGGCAAGTAGCTCATTTCTGTTTGGTGCCACGTTTGCATTTGGATGGTCACCATGTGTTGGGCCAATTCTAGGATCAATTTTGTTACTGGCAAGTTCAAGTGCAACCGTTGGGTCCGGAGCATTCCTATTGTTAGTGTTCTCACTTGGGTTGGGATTGCCGTTTTTGTTCATTGCGGCAGCAATTGGTTCAGCATCAAAACATCTACACAAAATCCAAAAACACCTCAAAGTCATTTCAATTATCGGTGGAGCGTTCTTGCTGTTACTAGGTGTGTTAATGGTCACAAATAAAATGGGAGTGTGGTTTGGATTTTTCTATGAGACCTTCTCATTCCTGGATTATGAATCAAAACTAATTAACTTTTTGTAAGTATGGATCACCAAGACGAACCTCCCTTTGAGTATTCCCAAATCACGGAGCACATTTACATCGGTACAAACCAATGTTGTAAAGCTCATTTTGACAAAGAGTTAACTGACGCCGGAATTGTTGCTGATGTTTCAATGGAGCAGGAAAATCTAGATAACCCGTTTGGTGCAGAATTTTTCTTGTGGCTACCAACAATTGATCACACCGCGCCAACACAGGCACAGCTGCATGTTGGGGTTGCAACACTGACTGAGTTGATTGCCCAAAACAAAAAAGTCTATGTGCACTGTAAAAATGGGCACGGCAGAGCGCCAACTATGGTGTCGGCATACTTGATTTCGACAGGGAAAAGCCCAGAGGAAGCAGTGGCACTGATCAAGGAAAAACGACCACCAATCCACTTGGAAGACGTGCAAATTGCCGCACTAGAGGAGTTTGCGCGGGCAGCGTAAGACAGGTATACTACTATCTACTATTAACCGTAAGTATGGAACATCACCATTCACAACAACCAAACAATATGGATCTTGATAAAAGAAGTCTTGTTACAGGGTTTGTTGGTGGATTCATGAGTTTGTGTACAATTGGTTTCTTTGTGTTGTTGGGTGTTGTACTCAACGACGGGGGAGCACCAAGCGCGCCGGCTCGTGCAGCAGCACCAAATCCAACAAATATTGCAGGGGCAGAAGCTCCAGCACCAACTCCATCACCTTCAGTTTCAATTGAGCTGACTGATGGAGATTATTTCAAAGGTGATTTGGATGCACCTATTACTATTGTTGAGTATTCAGATATTGATTGTCCGTTCTGTGAGAAGTTCCACCCAACAGTGGAGCAGGTGTTGAACGACAACCCAGGAAAAGTAAACTGGGTATATCGTCATTTCCCATTGAGAAGTCTTCACCCACAAGCGGCAGCAAAGGCTGAAGGAGCAGAGTGTGCAGGGATTGCCGGTGGTGTTGATGCATTCTGGGGGTACATTGATGAGGCCTTCACTGGTGTAGCACTAAATACAGCTGATCAAATGGAAGATTTGGCAGCTAAGCATGGTGCTAACAGAGGGGAGTTCCAAGAGTGTATAGAAAGTGGGGCAGGTGCACAGCTTGTGCAAGAGGATGAAGCTACAGGATTGGCAGCAGGAGCACAGGGAACACCATACTCATTGATCCTAGGACCAAATGGAGAAACCATTCCACTATCTGGAGCACTTCCAGCGTCACAGATTCAGCAGGTGATTGATAGTCTTCTCTAAGAAGTAAGAAAATAGCGAAAAACGGGCATTTGCGCCCGTTTTTTGTTCTATCACTTGTATCATACTAAGTATGAGGATACAATGGCTGTGGAAAAGAATACGCCTATTTCAGATATTTACGCTAAAAATTTTTACGAATTTTCAACGGTTGAGGAGGCGTTGCAGTTCTTTGACTCCGTGATTGTGCATCTTGGGGTGGATTTTGCGGTGCTTGATGGCGCAAGAAACATCATGTTTATCTCTAGAGATGCGCTGCCGCCTAATAAGGTTCGGGAAGAGGTGACTGGTGAATTTTTTTATGACGTGTTTCCGCACGTTAAAAAAGAAGGTTTTCCGCAAAAAGTAGATCGTGTGTTTGCGTCAGGAAAGCCGATTATTAATTTGTACACTCGATATACTAACTCGCGCGGTAAAGAAGGATATTACAATCAAAAGTTTTTGCCAGTGATGATTGATGGTGAGTGCAAGGCATGTATTGTGATGATTGAGGATGTGAGTGAGTATCGCGCCACAGAGTTGCATGCGCATGAGTCAGAGTTTAGGTACCAGCGTTTGATTGAAACCATGAATTTGGTGTCATTTAGATTGGACGCCACAGGGAAGTTTACATTTGTGAACAATGCGTGTTTGGATGTGTTTGAATGGTCACCAGCAGAAATGCTTGGCACATCATTTGTGCAGTACGTGCATGATGAGGATGTTGGTAATCTTTGGCGAACCTTCTGGGAGGTGGTGAATCAGAATGAAAAACACGGGACAGTTGAAAATAGAATCATCACCAGAACTGGAAAGATGAAGCACATGCGGTGGAACATTCACCCGCTGTACGACACAGATGGGAAGGTAATTGGTTCGCAGGGGGTTGGAGAAGATGTGACTCAAAAAGAAGAAATGGTGCAGGAACTGCAAGATGGATATGGAAAGTATCGCGGCTTTTTCAATGCGCTCCCAGTTCCGGTATGTATCATTGATCAGGCCAACTTTATTGTTGGCGCAAACCGCAGAATGTGCAAAAAACTGTCGTATTCGCAAAAAGAAATGCGGTCACTCTCAATTTTTGATATACTTCCTGCACGAGAAGCTGAATTGCAGCGGATTTCAAAAATAATTGAGCGGCTTAAAACTAAAGGTGGGATCTCTCGCGAGCAGATTATGCTGCAGAGAAAAGACAAATCCACAGTTCGTTTCCTGGTAAACGGTGTGCGATACGGTCCGTACTTTATGCTCATCTTTGATAAGCCGCAGCAGTACGACTAGCATGAGAAAACAAACAATTTCTGCACTTGAAGCAATGATGTTGATCGTCGGTTCTGTAGTTGGAGCCGGCGTTCTTGCCATTCCATTTGCAGTAGCACAGGTTGGATTTAGTGTTGGGTTTGCGTATTTGGTGATCATGGGATTGATTGCTGTGATGTTGCACCTATTTTTGGGTGAGATTGCGTTGCGTACCAAAGAGCCGTTGCAAATTGGTGGGCTGACCAGAAAGTATGTAGGAAAGTGGGCTGGTAAGACCATGATCACTATTGTGATTCTGTTTAGCACATCTGCGTTGGTGGCGTATGTGATTGGTGTTGGTGAGGCCGCGCATGCGATTTTTGCTGGTACCGGTTTGGCGTTGACTCCAAGTTGGTGGAGTGTGATGTTGTGGGCACTTGGTGCAATTGTGGTGTCACTTGGTGTGCGCACACTGGCGCAAATGGAGTTTGTGTTTGCAAGTATTATCTTTTTGGTGATTGCTATTTTGGCCGGAATTAGTGCGCCGTACGTGAGTGTGGATGCATTGGCCCATGTAAATCTTAGCGAATTTTTCTTGCCGTTTGGTATTGTGCTGTTTGCATTTCACGGAACCGTCGCAATTCCACAGGTGGAAGAGTTGCTACCAAAACAGCAGCGCAGAATGAAAAAGGTAATTGTCCTTGGTGGATTGCTGCCAATGGCAATGTATTTGCTGTTTGCCTGGGCAGTGGTTGGAGTTACCGGAACTGGCACAACAGAGATTGCGACCATTGGGTTGGGAGAAGTGCTTGGTCCAGGAGCAATTATTTTTGGAAACTTGTTTGCGCTATTTGCCATGATGACCAGTTTCTTTGGGATTGGATTGGCGCTACGCAGAACATATGAATGGGATCTTAAGCGTAAGACCTGGCAGGCACTGGCGCTTACATTGGTGATTCCACTTGCGGTGTTCTTGGCTGGAGTTAGAGATTTTATCACCACAATTCAGTTGGCAGGAGCGGTATTTGGAAGTATTGAAGCAATTTTGATTATTATCATGTTTTGGCGAGCACGTAAGGAGGGGAATGTGACGGCTAGAGCATATGCATTGCATTACGCCTCATTTGTAACGAGCATTTTGTTTATTGTGTTCTTGATTGGTGGAGTGCTTGGTTTGTTTGATGTAATTACAACGCTATGAAGCACATCGTAATTTTGGGAGCAGGATTTGCTGGGCTCGACACATACAATCACATGCACAAGCACATCCACGACAAAGGTGATGTGCATGTTACGGTAATTGATAGAAACAACTATTCATTGTTTACGCCAATGTTGCATGAGGTTGCAACTGGCTCTGTGGAGAGAAATCATATTGTGTTGCCAATTCGGCAGGCGGTGAAGTGTTGTGTTGATTCATTTTTACAGGCTGAGATCACCAAGATTGATTTTGAGAAGAAAGTAGTTGCCACATCTGAGGGTGAGGTGAACTATGATCATCTTGTGGTTGGGTTAGGCTCTGCGGTAAATCATTTTGGGGTGAAGGGCGCGGCAGAGCACACATTTCCACTAAAAACATTGCATGACGCGGCTGGGTTGAGAAATCATGTGATTAGAATGTTTGAGATGGCTACCAAGGAGAAGAATGCGGCAAAGCGTAAGGCAATGTTGCACTTTGTGATTGTGGGAGCTGGGCCAACCGGTACGGAAATGGCAGGGCAGTTAGCAGATTTGGTGTTTGATTCATTTAAGCCATTGTATCAAGAGGTTGATTATGGCGAGGTGAAAATTACATTGGTGCACCGTGCAGAGCGAGTGCTACATGTGTTTAGAGAATCAACCAGTCGGCGTGCGCATAAACGCATGGAGAAGATGGGGATTGATGTGAAAGTAAAAACAGGAGTGGTTGAAGTTGGAAAAGATTCTGTGACACTGGATTCTGGAAAGAAGATTAAGTCTCGCACTGTGATTTGGGCTGCAGGAACTTCTTCTGTGGTGCAGAACATGGTTCCAAAAAAACATCTTAACAAGCGCGGACAGATCAAGGTGACTCCAGAGCTGCACATGCCAGGAATGCCAAACGTGTTTGTGCTGGGAGACAATGCAGCACTGGATGGGGAGTTGGCACCGTTTGCGCCACAAACTGCACAGGCCGCACAAGACGCAGCAAAAGTAGTTGCACACAACATGGTTGCATCACTCAAAGAAAAGAAAGCGCACTACAAATCGTTTACGTTTATTCAAAAAGGATATATCATGCCGATTGGTGACTGGTATGCCGTGGCAGAGATTGGACCGTTTGGGTTTGGTGGAAGAATTGCATGGTGGATGCGTAGAACGGTGTTTATCCAAAACTTGCGCGGGTTGCTTAACCGCTTGCAAGTAACCTTTGATTGGACTGTGCATTCATTTACCCACAGAGATACTAGCGAATTTTAAGTATGGATATTGTGCAGGCAATTGTTCTTGGGGTTGTTCAGGGGCTGACAGAGTTTATTCCGGTGTCTAGTTCTGGGCACTTGGTGGTGTTGCCATTTTTCTTTGAATGGGACTATCAGGGGTTGGCATTTGATGTTGTGCTGCACATGGGGACACTTGTCGCAATTTTGATTGTGTTCTGGCAACGAATTTGGGCAATGTGCAAGGGGTTGATTTCTCCAAGAAAATATCCAAAAGATGCACGGCTTGCGTGGATGATTGTTGTGGCCACTATTCCAGCTGCAGTGATTGGTTCTTTGTTTAGTGAGCAGATTGAGCATGTACTGCGCAGTCCAAAGATTGTGGTCGTTGCGCTGTTGGCAGGTTCAGCAGCTATGTGGTTTGCAGACTATGCTTTGCGTCGGTATGGATCACGCGTGCAAAAAGATGTGCGTAGAATTACCTGGGGAAAGGGGATTGCAATTGGTGTAATGCAGACATTTGCGTTGATCCCTGGGGTTTCTCGTTCTGGAATTACGATGAGTACTGCTGGTTGGTTTGGCTTGAGTCGCGCAGCTGCAGCGGAGTATTCATTTTTGCTTGGAGCGCCAGTATTTTTTGGGGCTGGGATTTTGCAGTTTGCAAAGGTGATGGAAACCCCTGGTGGAGTTGAGTCATTTGCAACACTTACCACTGCAATTGGATTTGTGGCTGCGGTAGTGACCGGTGTGTTTGCCATTAGATTTTTGCTTAAGTTTTTGCAGCAGCAGACCTTTACCGCGTTTATTGTGTATCGAGTTTTGCTGGCAGGACTTATTATGATTCTGCTGTAAATTGCGCTATACTAGGACCGTATGATTCTGGATTTTTTCTCAACTCTTTTGTACGAACCACTCTTTAACTTGCTGGTTTGGATCTACAATAATTACACAGAACAGAACTTTGGAATCGCGGTTATTATTATGACCGTTGGTTTTAGATTGGTGATGTTGCCGTTGTCTATTATTGCGGAAAGAAACAAGTTGCGTTACGCAGCGCTTGGACAGGAGATTAAGGGAATTCGACGAGACTATAGAAAAGATCCAGTTGCAATGAATCAGCGTATTAGACGCTTGTTTGAGGAGCATGGAATCAATCCATGGGCCAAAACTACCATCTTGCTGTTGCAGGCTGTGCTTTTCTTGGTGTTGTACTGGGTATTTTTGCGAGGAGTGAACAGTCAAAGAATTAGTGAGATTCTCTATCCATTTATTGATCACCCTGGTATAATCTCTACAGAGTTTTACGGATTTAATATCGCTAAACCAAGCGCATTTTGGGCTGGTATAGTTGGGGTTACCATGTTTTTGGTAATCAGCGTAGAACAGTGGGGGCACAGAGTGAGCAAGTCAGATTTCTACTTTAGAATTCTGTTCCCATTGGCATTCTTTATTGTGTTGTTGCTTCTGCCAATGGTTAAAGCTTTGTTCTTCCTCAGCTCAATCACATTTAGTTTTGTGATTGTGTTGTTTAGAAGAATTTTTATTAAGACGCCAAAGTCCGCGTAGTATGTCAGCAGAATCAGTAGACAAGCTAATGTATTCATTCGTCATTGAGGACGTGCTCAAAGGCGTGTTTATTAATGTGCCACCAGGATATGTGGCATGTGTGTATGACCTTGGACGGGGAGTGTTGAAAAAGGTGTTGACCCCAGGGTTGCATTTGAAGATTCCGTTTTGGCAAAAAGCAAAATTGTTTAACACACAGACACTTGAGTATTCTATTGACCGAGAGTTTAGTGTGGAGAATGAGAGTGCGCTTGGTGATGTGCCATTGCAGGTGACAACAAAGGATGAGAAAAAAGTTGTGCTTGAGGGTTCTGTGTTGTTGCGTTTGGACATTCACCAGATTCCAGCAATTTGGCAGACCATTGGTGAAGACTTCATTCATAAGATTATTAGACCGACCATCCGTTCACGCATGCGGCTGATTTCATCACACTGGACAGCGCAGCAGATCAACTCAACTAAGCGAGATGAGGTAGAAGAAGAAATGCGTGGGCAGTTGGAGCAGATTTTCAAACCAAGAGGAATTATTGTGGAAGATGTGTTGTTGAGTGAGGTTTCAGGAGTTGGAAGATAAAATAAATTTTGAATCAAAAAACCGCCTAACGTGTTACATTCGTTTGGGCGGGTTTTTGTTTTACGAGTATTTCCCTGTCGTAGGCAGGGGAGAGCAGCGTGCTACGCGCTCATCTGGTGGAGGCGGCCGGCCAGGCGGCAGAGGATATCCTCTTCCTCTTCCGTGGCGTCGCCTCGGTTGAGGTGGGTCATCAGCCCCCTGTAGACCTCGTCACGTGTGTACGAGCCCTTGGTAGAGTGGTA
>CAYZOG010000010.1:0-21030 GCA_964480225.1 uncultured Gammaproteobacteria bacterium
AAAGCGTGGGGAGCGAAGGGGATTAGATACCCCCGTAGTCCACGCCCTAAACGATGGATACTAGGTATTGGCAGTATCGACCCTGTCAGTGCCGTTATAAAAAGCTAACGCGTTAAGTATCCCGCCTGTGGAGTACGGCCGCAAGGCTAAAACATAAAGGAATAGACGGGGAGACGCACAAGTAGTGGAGCATGTGGCTTAATTCGATACCAAGCGAGGAACCTCACCTGGGCTTAAATTTACGCTGCACGACACCCGAAAGGGAGTAAGCTTTTGAAGGTGCGTAAAAGGTGATGCATGGTTGCCGTCAGCTCGTGCCGTGAGGTGTACCCTTCAGTGGGGTAACGAGCGCAACCCTCGTCGTATGTTGCATATCATACGAGACTGCCTACGCAAGTAGGAGGAAGGCGAGGATGACGTCAAATCAGCATGTCTCTTACGTCCAGGGCTGCACACATGCTACAATGGCTGGTACAACGGGTCGCCAAACCGCGAGGTGGAGCTAATCCCAAAAAACCAGCCTCAGTTCGGATTGAAGTCTGCAATTTGACTTCATGAAGTCGGAATTACTAGTAAACGCGCATCAGCAACGGCGCGTTGAATACGTTCTCGTCTCTTGTACTCACCGCCCGTCACACCAGGAAAGTTGGCAACGGCTTAAGTATCGCGAACGCGGGGCCAAGCTGGGGTCAGTGATCAGGGTGAAGTCGTAACAAGGCACGGGTAGCGGAAGCTGTTCGTGGATCACCTCCTTTCTAGGGAGTTGGCATTTGCACGCAAGTGTAAATGTACTTTCGTCGATATCACTTTTAGAGTGATAACAAAAAACACCAGGATTGAATTCTCTGTCGCCGGTACCTGTTCTCAGGTATTTAGCCCTCAGTCTATTGGTTGGGTCTGCATATTGCCTACTGGGCAAAAACATAGTAGACTTGAGCAGTGGAGTGAGGGTTTTTTGTCGAAAATTTCGACGAAACGGGTGATTAGCAACTCATATCGCTCCGAGCGATATTCGTTGCTCCACCCTCCATTCAATGAAATAAAATGCTAGCATTTTATTTCATTTCATTACGGGTGATTAGCTCAGTTGGTTAGAGCGCTACACTGATAATGTAGAGGTCCCAGGTTCAATTCCTGGATCACCCACAAAAAGAAAGCAGCCCCGTAGGGGTTGTTTTCTTTTTGTGGTTTTGATTGACCAAAGGGTTTGTTTTTGCTTAAATACATTCTTCCTCTTTCAGTATCTGCCCATGCCCAATCACATGAATAGGTCGTGTGTGGATGGATGGGAGAGGATATGCTTTGGATAATATTTATGTACCGATGTCGGTTGTCAGCGTTACCAGCGCTGCGCAACAGGCCTGGCAGCTGGTCTACGACTGGGCCCGGAAGAGCGGCCATGTGGAGATACACCACTTTGGCGGGTACCTGGTCTACCGCGACCGGTTTGGCTGCATCGTCTGCCAGATTCCGCTCTTCGACAAGTACTGCCCGGCTTGGCAAGACGAGGAGGCTCGGATCAAGCGACTGAGAGACGTCGACACCAACGCCCGAGAGAAGGGCGAGCGGATCTACAACACGCCGGGTGCGTTGAGCTCTGCGGAGGGTCGGGATGTCCGGCGTGCCAGGTACATCGGCGGCATCCGGCTGCAGCGAGCGCGCGAGGATGAGACGTTCAGCTTCTCCGGTATGAGCGAGCACGTCGACGAGCTCGTCGACATCGTCACGGCCGAGTTGTGCCCGGAGCGCTTGCTCGATAGGACTGACATCCAGGCGATCCTTCGCCTGAGCAACAACGAGTTGGCGCTGCAGTTCCTCCGGCAGTGGCGACGTCCGGAGTACTACGGGGCGATCAGGTTGGCCGCCTGAGCAGCTTGCCATCACTACAACAAACCCCGCTCTCAACATAGGGGATGCGCCTACCCGTCCTGGGCAGGCTTTAACAGGATCATCCACGACCAACATCCTACCGGTCGTGGATTTTTCATATAAAAAAGCCACCCCAGATCCGTATTGGAACTGGGGTGCGAGGGGTCATCGCGAGGGAGACGCGAGATGTTACTTCTTGGCCACCTGCTTGGTGCGGCTGTCGACGAACCGGGGGTTCATCAGGCAGTGCGCCGGCAGGCTGTCGACCGCTTTCTCGAAGGCGCCGGGAATGGCGACGTCGATGGTCGGACAGGCCTTGGGCGCCGGCTTGGTCTTAACGACCGTGGCCGGGGCAGGAGTCATCTTCGCCGTGAGGTTCGCGTTCTTGCCGGTGAAGCACTCGGTGGGGAGCTCCGACAGGAGCTTACCGAGCTCTTCGTCCGAGGCATCCACAGGGATGCTCGGGCAGGCGACCTCGACCGTGGTCTCCTCGATGCACACGATGTGCGCACCGGGGTAGGCTTTGGCGATCTTGTCGAGCGACGCGGGGGAGCAGTCCCCCTGGTCCTCGATGATGATCGTCTCGGCCTTGGCCATCGCGGGGATGGCGAACACGGCGGCGATGATGGAAACGATGCAAAGAGCGTTGGTGATGCGGTTGATCATGACTGGTCCTTCCTTTTCTCTTGATCTCGATTGGTGGGACTTTTGTCCCGGGTTTCGACTGTGCACCCTAAGCCTTTTGATGGGTGAACATGCTGCAACCCGCAACCTCCTTTGTCCTCCTCTTCCTCCCTGAATCATTTTCAGAACGCATTACTATAGCATAGAAAATCGGTTTTGTCAACCCTCCCAAGCTCTAAAATTAGCGAAATTGGCCAAAATAAGGCCTCCAAACTATTGACGAAATTCAATAAAAATGCCCAAAATGGTTTCAATATCAATCTGGGTGGGCAGGTTGACAAAACCTGCCCAGTGTGGTACCTTCTGTTGTTCGCAATTCGGGGAGAAATGACTGTATTGGAGGGTTGAATGACACCAAAAAAGGTGATTGCAAACTGGGTTCTGAAGATCGCGGGCGCTGTGGCCATGTGTTGGCTCTTTGGCCTCGTGATCATGTCGGTCGTTGCTGCGGTGCTGGCACTGAGTTGGGTGCTTGGCTGGAGGCGGGATCGCCGCCGCCAGCGTGCAGCTGACGCAGAGGTGGCTCGCATCGTGAGGCGCTCGGAGATTCTCTCCAGGCTCCTGGAGGAGAACCGCCGGCAAGGGATTCCAACAACAACGGCGACATGGCCAAAGGTCGTTCCGATCTACGTGAAAGAGGACGATCAAGTCAAGCCAACTGCCAAGACCTGCCGGCTCCGGCCAGCAAAGGCGGCAGAGGTCATCAAGGCCAACGCCAACCGCGCGTAGTACGCGCACTCGGACAACTCATGAAGAAGAGTCTCAGACCACCGTCGCTACGCGATTGGTGGTCAACTTTTTGTCTAAATCCCAACCTTGCAAAGCCCTGTTTTTGGTGATATACTGCGCTCGCTTACTATATTTTCTATGATGGAAGACCCAGGGTTGTACGATCCGCAAGTGGAGCAAAATAGCAAGGCCTATGCGGCCAAAATCGTGTTTATTGAGCTCGCTAAGATCATTGCGTTGGTTGTGGTGATTATTGTGGTGGTTCGATACTTCTTGTTCCGACCGTTTGATGTTCAGGGAGCAAGCATGGAACCAAATTTTGTTGAAGATGAGTATTTGATTATTGACGAACTCACGTATCGCTTCACAGAGCCAGAGCGCGGTGAAGTGGTGGTGTTCAGAAGTCAGAATAAGAATAAGGAGTTTTTCTTGAAGCGTGTTATTGGACTTCCAGGAGAAAAAGTTAAAGTTCAAGGTGGAAAAGTTGTTGTCTATAATGACGAACAGCCTGACGGAGTAGTAATTGATGAAGATGCCTATTTGCCAATGTCAGAGTTTACTGATGGTGAGTTGGTGGTGACGCTTGAGTCTGATGAATATTTTGTATTAGGAGATAACCGTGGCGTGAGCTACGATTCTAGAAAATTTGGCCCAATTGATCGCGGCGACATTGTTGGTCGCGTTTGGTTGAGGGGGTGGCCAGTAGATAAGTTTGGGTTGTTTGACCTTCCTGAATATAACCTCTAAACCTATGCCAAAAGCAGAAGAAGTAAAACCAAAGAAGAAGCGAAAGATTAAGACACCGCAGACGGTAAGAGGGATGCGTGACTTACTTCCAGAAGAAGAGATTTACTGGAGAAAGTGTTACGAGACTGCACAAAAGCTTGCAGATGAGTTTGGATTTGGAAGAATTGAGACTCCAGCCGTAGAGCCTAAGGATTTGTTTGTGCGTACCGCTGGAAAGACAAGCGATATCGTACAAAAAGAGATGTACGCTATTGAGCAGAAGGATGAGAAGGAAAAGAACAACATGGTTCTTAGACCAGAAGGAACTGCAGGAATTGCGCGTGCATACATTAACAACGGAATGTTTAACCGTCCGCAGCCACAGAAGTTGTGGTTGTGGGGATCAATGTTTAGACATGATCGTCCGCAAGCTGGGCGATACCGTCAGTTTTATCAGGCAAGTTTTGAGGTTATTGGATCTCCAGCACCAGTAATGGATGCGCAGGTGATTTTGATGACACACTTGTTCTTCAAAGAATTGGGAATCAACGCCAAGGTAATGGTAAACAGTATTGGTTCTGTTGATGATAGAGCTCGATACAAAATGGAGTTGATTCAGTGGTACCGACCACGCAAGAAAGAGTTGTGTGAGAACTGTCAGAAGCGATTGGTGAGAAGCCCGCTGCGATTGTTGGATTGTAAAGAAGAGTCATGTCAGGAGATTCGACAAGAAGCGCCACAGATCTTGGATTACTTGAGTAAGGATTCTAAGAAGCACTTCATGTCAGTGTTGGAGTATTTGGATGAGCTGGACGTGCCATATCACCTAAACCCATATATTGTCCGAGGATTGGACTATTACAATGACACCGTGTTTGAATTTGTGGCCGTGGATGCAGAGGAGAAGTCACAGATGGCATTGTGTGGTGGAGGGCGATATGATGGCCTAATTGAGCTGCTTGGAGGTAAGCCAACCCCAGCCGTTGGAGTGGCCCCTGGAATTGACCGTGCTGTCTTGACAATGAAGGCTCAAGAGGTTACTATTAAGCCTCCAAAGAAGCCGCAGATCTTTGTGGCGCAGCTTGGTGAACAGGGACGTCGACGTGCGTTGGCCCTCTATAACACCCTTCGAGAGGCTAAATTTAGCCTTGCAGAGGCCTTTGGAAAGAAATCATTGAAAGCACAGCTTGATATTGCTAACGAGCTTGGTATCCCACTTGTGCTGCTAATTGGGCAGAAAGAGGTCCTAGATGGAACGGTAATTCTCCGTGACATGGACGCTGGAAACCAGGAAGTGGTTGGGTATGACAGCATCGTAGCTGAGGTCAAGAAAAAGCTTAAAATGATGAAATCAAAAAAATAAGCCTACGGGCAATCCTATCTCAGAAAGGAAGGTGTTTCTCATGCTAAAAGTAGACAGAAAGAAAAATCAGAGTTTTGAGTCATTGATGCGACAGTTTCGTAACACAATGAAGCTTAGCGGACAGATGAAGCAGGCCAGAAAAGTACAGTACTTTGATCGCAAAAAATCAAAAAACAAGCAAAAAGCATCAAAGCTAGTTCAGCTTGAAAAGACTGCAAGAATTACGCAGGCCCTCAAGACCGGAAAAATTACAGAGCAAGATTTGCGAAGTCGTAAATTTAAGCTTCCTAAGTAAAGACAAAAGACCGCCCAATTGGGTGGTTTTTTGTTTGGTTTAATTGTATAATAAGCGAAACGTTAATCGGAAAAATATGGGATTGGTAGAGGATGTAAACACAAAGATGAAGGAGGCTATGAAGGCTCGGCAGGAGCCAGATCTAACCATGATGCGAATGTTGAAAACTGCATTTGCAAACAAGGAGATTGATTTGAGAAAAGAGGAGAAGGAGATGACTGATGCTGATGCGCAGGCTGTGGTAAAGACGCAGGTGAAGCAGCTCAAGGATGCGCTTTCTGAATTTTCTGCGGCTGGACGAGATGACTTGGTGAGCAAGACTGAGGCAGAATTGAAAGTGCTGGAGCAGTTTATGCCAGAACAGATGAGCGATGAGCAAATTCGTGCTATAATTACAGAGGTAATTGCATCCACAGAAAACCCAAACATTGGGTCTTGCATGGGTGCAGTAATGCAAAAGGTTGCCGGACAAGCTGACGGCGGCCGTGTTCGTGAATTGTTGCAAGAGGCCTTGGCCTAGTCATTTTCCATTTAAGGGGGCATGAGACGATCAACGTACAACCTACTGGGGGTAGCCGCTGCGTTTTTAGTAGCTGGCTTTTTGTTTTTTAGTGGAGCTCCTGAGGTGTTTGCACAGATCAATACAGACCTTTCAGAATTTCAGGAGGCAACACAGTTGGGCGATGGTGACATCAGAATTGTGATTGGAAATATTGTCCGAGTTGTTCTTGGGTTCTTGGGAATCATTGCAGCGGTGTTGGTGCTTTACGGTGGATTTATTTGGATGACCGCCGGTGGAAACGAGGAAAGAATTTCTACAGCAAAGCGAATCTTGATCAATGCTGGAGTGGGGCTGATTATTATCATGTCAGCGTTTGCAATTACGCAGTACGTGATTACACAGTTCCAAAATGCGATCAATGGAGTTGATGGAAGCGGGAGTGGTTCTGGTGGCGTAGGTGCTGGCTTTAAGAACAGTTCTGCACTTGGGACTATTATCGAGTCTCATTATCCAGACAGAAATGAAAAGAACATTCCAAGAAACACGCCAGTGATTGTGACATTTAAGCTTCCAGTTGATCCGGCGTCTATCATGGTTGCGCCAGATGGAAAGACAACACCACTTGGAACACCGCAAGATGGTGGTGAAGGAAAGCCGGTGATTTATGACAAAGTAAAAACATCTGCATTTGAGTTGTATCCAGAATCTGGAGCAGACGCGGAAAAGCCAGTTGAAGAGAAGTTGGTGAGCGACATGAATGTGACCATGACTCCAGATCAGAAGACATTTATTTTTGAGCCGGTTGATTTGCTTGGTTCGTCACTTGAGAACACCAACTACAGAGCTCGGCTTACAAATGAGATCACAAACAGCAATGGTAAAGCGCTCTTTAGTGGAACTACAACAGATTATGATTGGGACTTTGAGGTGAGCACTATCATTGATGTGACTCCGCCAAAAGTAGTTAGCACATTCCCTAAGGTTGATACCACTAAGACATTGCCGCGCAACATTGGTGTGACAATTACATTTAATGAGCCGGTATTCCCAACAGCAGTTTCTGGAAAGGTGACCAGTGGATTTAATAATATTGTGGTTGGTGAGGTTGAGGAAGGTTCGTTAACGCCAGTGTTGGGAACATTTAGAATCACTAATGGTTACAAGACAGTAGAGTTCCAGGCAGATGATCCATCAAACTTCTGCGGAAAGAATGCGTGTGGGGTAGATGCGTTCTGCTTGCCAAGTGATGCAGAGATTCAAGTTCTGGCTAAGGCAGCGGATTTGAAAAACCCAGGAAGCGGAGATCCGTCAGCTAAATATCACACATTGGTGGCGCCGCTTGGGTATCACGGTGTGGTAGATATGGTTGGAAACTCTTTGGATGGTGGTGGATTTGAGGGGCAGGAGCAGGATGGTGGAGCACAAGGTCCAGCAGATGACAATTTCTTCTTTGACTTTTTGACTTCAGATAAGAAGGATTTGGAAGCGCCGTATGTGAAGACGTTGGCGCCAAATGTTTTGGCAACAGAGGTTGGGCTTGAGGATAATCCTACTATCGAATTTTCTAAACCAATGATGTACAGCAGCTTCAGCAACACTCGGCTGTATGCAAAGCCAGCGAGTTTGGGTGTTGGGTTCTCAAAGAAGTTTACTGAGGCGCCAATTACAGAAGGAGAAGATGGATTTGATTTCTATGACACCAGAACGTCATTTGTGATGCATCATGGAACACCGTTTGCAGACAGTGGAGAGTACACACCGCACATGCCATCAACAGTGACTGATATTGCGTACAACTGTTTTTATCCAGCGCAAGACACTGGTTCATGTTCAAAAGCTAATCCAGCAAAGCCGTACTGTTGTAATGGTTCGCCATCAGCAACAGCATGTGTAGTTGAGTAATATGCAAAGCAAATCAACAACAATCCGATTTTCATTGCTAGGCCTAGTGCTTGGTGCAATGGCCGCATGTGCTGTGGTGTTGTTTGGATTGGGTGTTGGTGTTGAACCACAGATTGTGCAGGCGCAGGTAAATACAGATTTGGCAGATTTTCAGGAGGCGTCACAGTTGGGTGATCAAGATATTAGGGTGACGATTGGTAAGGTTGTGCGTGTAGTGCTGGCGTTTTTGGGAATTATTGCGGTGGTGATTGTGCTGTACGCAGGATTTTTGTGGATGACCGCTGGTGGGAATGAAGATCAGGTGGCAACCGCAAAACGAATCATGATCCAGGGAGTTATTGGGTTATTGATTATCATGAGTGCGTTGGCAATAACGCAGTTTGTGCTGAAAGAATTTGGTGAGGCCACGGGCACAGAGTTCACTACTGGTGGATCTGGGTCTGGTAGTGGCGGAGGTCCGTTGGGGAGTGGAGGTTCAAAAACCTTTACCGTAACCAGCATTGTTCCAACTGGCTCAGTGCCAAACTATAACGTGTCAGTGCATATTTTGTTCTCACAGGTGCCGCAGATTGCGTCTGTAAATGAGAATGTAACATTGAGAAAGTCTGGTCAGACTGATCCAGTTCCAGTTGATATCAAGATTGATAAGAAGCACGTAACACTTACTGCGCAGCAAGAGTGTGGTGGTGAGGGTGTTCCTGGCGGTAAAAAGGGATGTCTTGAGAAGAACACAAAGTATATTGTTGAGATTGGTTCTGGAAAGACTGGTGTGAAAGCTGAGGATGGAAAACAGTTGAAGTGTGGATTGGGAAGTAGCTGTACTGGAACGTTCACCACTGGAGATCAGTTGGACATGACTGAGCCGTTTATTGATATTACAACTCCAGATGATGGTGCGCAGGTTCCGCAAGATACCAGCGTGCCAATTGAAGCGATTGTTGGAGACAACCTTGGAATTTCTCTTGTCGAATTTGTTGTTGACGGAGACATCGTAGAAAAAGTTCCAGTTGGTCCAGATACTAAGTTGCCAAAGATCGTGGGGACTAGCGCATGGGATACGAGTGGCTTTTCACTAGGTTCGTCACACACCATTACCGCAAAAGCATATGACTTTGATGGTAATACCAAGACGTCCGCTGCGGTGAAGGTGAAAGTTGCGCCAGCGCATTGTTTTGATGGAGAGCAAACACCAGGAACTGATGAAACTGGAATTGACTGTAGTCCGTCAGGTGGAGCGTGTGGATTGTGTAATGGAGGGCAGTGTAGCACTGACGCAGATTGTGCCAGTGGAGTTTGTGTTGGAAACACTGACTTCCCAAAGAATGTGTTAGCAGGGACTAGCAACTTTACTGATTGGGAAGTTTCTGGGTCTGCTGTTCAGGAAGATGGCGGGGAGACGCTTTGGAGCATGGGAGACGGTGATGTGGCATCACTTGCGCAGACATTGCTTGTGTCAGACATCATTGGAAATACCTACACTGCATCAGTAACAATTGAAAACGTTAGAGGAGATCACAAGAAGATGTACCTCATGATGATGAATGCGTCTGGTACAAGTGAGGTTGTGGAGATGGAGCCTGTTGAGTTTGTTGATGGAGATGGAAAGAAGATCAATGCAGAAGTGACGCACAAGTTCACTGGAAATGAGATCTCAGATTTGCGAGTTGCCTTGTTGTGTGAAGGATGTGGTGAAGGTGGAATCTTGCGCTTGAGTAACATGAAGGTGACTTGGGATGCGACTGATGATCCACAAGAAGGAGCGCAGTGTGTAAACGTTCCATTGATTGAGCATGTAAGTCCTGAAAAAGGTGGGCAAGGACGATGGGTGACCATTACTGGTAAGTACTTTGGTGATTCAGGAACAGTGTCACTCTTGGATAAGAGTGGTGATGTGGTAGAGAAGTTGGCAGTTTCTCAGGCGCAGTGTGGTGGTGCAGCTACGTGGACTGACACCGCAATCGTGGTTGAGATTCCAGAGTCATTGTCAGCAGAAACAGTGTATCCAATTGAGGTATCAAACAGTCTTGGAGAAGATGTGACAGATAATGACCGTGGTGCGTATTTGCCAGATGCGTTTACTGCGCTTGATCAGAAAGACGGGGATTTGCCAGGGTTGTGTGCGGTGGTTCCAAGTGCAGAAAAACCTGGAAACAGTGTTGGGTTCTTTGGAAAGAATTTGGGAACTGACACTGAGGCGCAAACCTTGCGATTTGGTGGACAGACCGGAATTATTACAGAATCAAGCTCAAACACATCGTTGACCGCTGTGGTTCCGCAGATTTCTGTTGGTACATTTTTGACCACAGTTGAAGTTAAGGATGAGAAGACAAACCCATTGCTCTTCACTGTATTGGGTGATGCTGATACGCCAGCTCCGGCGATTACAAAGTTGAGTGCAGAAAAAGGACCAGAAGGGCAGTATCTAACCATTACTGGAACCAACTTTGGAGATTTCCAAAACATTGTGAAGTTCACCAAGCTTGATGACAAACTTGTGCCAACGCAGGAAACGGTGTTGGGAAGTTTTGATTTCCCAGCGCAATGTAGTTTGCTTGGTACATGGGATGACACGTCTATTACAGTGAAGGTTCCTGAGACAAGTCTTGGTAATTATCACATTTCGGTTATTAGAAATGACTCAGACAATGACCCTGACAATGATGTAAGTAATAGTGTGGTGTTTGCGGTTACTGACGAGACTCCTACCCCAGGGCTTTGTGCATTGATTCCAAATAACGGACCAGAAGGAACGCCGGTGGTGTTGCATGGTGAAGGATTTGGAGATAATCAGAGTCAGGTTGTGTTTTATGACAAGGTTGGGGATGAGCCATCATCTAAGGACTGGCAAGACACAAGAATTGATGCAGAAGTCCCAGACGAAGCACAAACTGGTCCGGTTTACGTTACTGAGCGATTCTCACAATTGCAAAGTAACCAGTTAAACTTTGCAGTACAAAACTGTACAGAAGATGAGAGTGTGTGTGGGCCAAATGCACAATGTTGTAGTTCTGGAAGTTGTATTCCACTTACAGATGAGGCAGGAAATCCATTGAGTTGTGACACCTTTGGTGTGCCAGAGGCAAGTTACACATACTCATTCTTTACTGGTGATGCAGTGCCAAATGGAAATGATTTCCCACCACGAGTAATTGAAGAGTGTTCTGCAACAACATTGCCATCACCAACACCATGGGAAAGTCATGCTGGTGGTACTTCAGTATGTACAGACTCAGCATTGCTTGGTGTGCGATTCTCAATTCCTTTGGTTGAAAAGAACCTGACCGTAAATGAAGGAACTAAGGGTGCATTCCAGTTGTATGAATGTGTGGGAGAAAACGCATCAACTTGTGCTGAGGTTGCAGATTCACAAGTAGCGCTTTCATTGTTGTCATACATGGATTTGGCAGGTGGAGATCTAGATGGAGATGTCACCGCACAGCAAAGTTATGTAAGTCTTTTGCCAAAGACCAGTTTCAAGCCAGGAACATGGTACTTGATGGCGCTTACTGACAAGATCACTGGATTGCATAACGGAATGAGTTTGGTTGGAAACACAAGTTGTAGCGGAACAGCAGCAGAAGGTAATGGTGTGTACTGTTATCAATTTAAAACTGCTGACACTGGTTCATCATGTACATTAGGTTCAGCACAAGTTGCC
This sequence comes from uncultured Gammaproteobacteria bacterium, assembly GCA_964480225.1. Lineage (GTDB taxonomy): Bacteria > Patescibacteriota > Patescibacteriia > Magasanikbacterales > JBBTQS01 > CAYZOG01. The sequence continues at coordinate 11,729 of CAYZOG010000010.1, forward strand.
CCAACAAAGTTTACTGTTACTGACACTAATCAGTTGGAAGCTGGAAGTGGATTGATTTTAAATCCAAACAAGCAGACTGTGGTTACTGAAGAAGGGGAAGAGATTGAAACAGAGAATCCATTGCAGTGGCAAGTGTTTGGTAAAGCTGATGAATCTGAATGTTTGTTGGTAAATACGTGTTCACCAGCGTTTGATTGGACATGGGAAAGTAATGATCCAGAAGTTGTGATTCCAGAATCAGTTGCTGGTGCTGGGCAGTGTATCCAGACAATGCAAGTTGTTGGTGAGAGCAAGCAGGTGATTGGAATTGCAGGTGGAGTACAAAAAACTCCTACCTTTGTGACTGCTCAAGAAGCAAGTGGGGTGAGTGATGACACGGAGATTTATGTTGATTATGGTTCACCAAAAGTGTTGGAACAGTGCGGAGGTCAGGTGCAAAGTCCATCACCATGGAGTAAGAGAACTGGTGGACAAAACGCATGTATTAACTCTGTGGTTAATGCGGTGTTTACTCATGAGATGAATCCAACAACATTTACTAACGACGCAATTTACGTTCAGGAGTGTGTTGGAACTGGAGAAGGTTCTGCAGCGTGTGAGAGCTTGGGAGATAAGTTGCTCACTGTTGCTACTGTGTTCACTGCAGATACGGAAACAAAGGTTCGGGATGGGGTGCAGGTGAGAGTGGTTAAACAGACTGATGGTGATGTTCCAGTGCATATTAACTGGAAGCCAAACACATGGTACCGAGTGGCAATGACCACGGCGTTGACCAGTGTGGATGGTGTTGCAATGGAGCCAAACACTGGATGTGCTGCTGGTGAGTCATACTGTTTCACCTTTAAGAGCGATGACACAACAGAAGAATGTATTGTGGACAGTGTTGAGGTTGCGCCAGGATTTTACACCGCAGAAAACTTTGGGTTGGTGCTAGATCATGACAAGGATCCAGTTGTGCCAACAGTGTTTACAGCAAAGCCACTTGCAGAAGATCAGTGTATTGTTCTTGAGGGAAATACCATGCAATGGGATTGGGCTGCAGAAAATAATAAGAGCACTGAAGGAGCGGTTAACCTGTATGATGGTGCTGGGCCGGTTGATGCGTTGAATGACGCTGGATTGACGCAGAGCATTTGGGCTAAGACTGAGACATTGGAGAACTTCCCATCTCAAGTTAATGCGACAACACAAGATAAGACCGGAACATCTCAGGTGACCGTTGATTTGGTGCCGCCAACAATTGGATTGGCTGGTCCAACATGTGCAACTGCATGTGTGAACACTTCAGTCTTTGTGGAGTTTGATCAAAAGATTGATTTGAATGCGTTGGTCGCAGACTTTACAGTTGGAAATCATGACAAGATTGCAATTGTGCCATGTTCTAACGAATCATGTTTGGTTGGTGTTGATGCACAAGGGTTCTTGGATAAACAGGTGGAGAACAGTGGTTTGAATATTAAACTTGATCCAGATGCTGGTGCTGCGTCATCGTTGACCATCTTGCATCCGGGATTGCAGCAAAATACATGGTATCGTGCGTTGATTAGAATTGGTGATGGTGGATTGGTAAATGAAGCTGGCGTAAGTATTCCAGTGAGCGCATTTGAGGAAGATGAGTTGTATCCTGCAGAAAATCCTCAATATTACTCATGGACATTTAGAACTAAGAAGGATGGTTCGCTATGTGGTATTGAAAGTGCAAAACTAGAACCACAAGAAGCAGTTGTTCCAGGAGCGGGAATTGTGGTGTCTTATGCTGCTGAAGCATACGGTGCGCCAGATAGTTGTAACCCAAGCACTGGGCAGAAGTTGCAATCAAGTTCATATGATTGGACATGGAATATTGCCAACACTGCGCTTGCGACATTTGTAGGTGGCACACCAGTGGATACTGCAGATGTGAGCGAGTCTCCAATGTGTACTGCAAGTTGTGTTGGTAAGGCGTCACAGCCATATGGTACAGCGGTATGTGGTAACAAAGTTGTGGAGGCTGGTGAGGCTTGTGATGATGGTGGTCTAGCAAACGGTGATGGATGTAGTGCGATTTGTTTGTGGGAAGGTTCTGCGCCACTTGCTGAAGAAGGGGCATGCGGCGATGGAACTGTGCAGTATGGTGAAGCATGTGATGGAACACCAGGATGTGGAAGTAACTGTACGTTGCTAGGTTCTGCATCAACATTTGCACAGTGTGGAAACGGAGATGTTGGTGAGGGAGAAGAGTGTGATGGTGGTCCAGGATGTACTTCAAGTTGTTTGTTGGCTGGAACAGGTCCTGCGTACGACGCTTGTGAAGATGCAAAAGAAAAGAACTCAGGATTTAGTTGTGTTGGTGTCCGAGTATGTGGAAACGGTGTGATTGAGCCGGGAGAGGATCCATTCTGTGATGCTGCGGTAGCGGCAGAAAAAGGTGGTCCAGTTGCGGCATGTACACCAGGATGTCAGCTGGTTGGTGGAACACCAAAATCTTCAGCATCTGATCAAGTGTATTGTGGAAACGGAATTATTGATTCATCTGATGGAGAGCAATGTGATGATGGAAACCAGGTGAACGGTGATGGATGTAGCACATCATGTTTGCTTGAGGGTTCAAGTGCTGGATACAACTCATTCTGTGGTGATGGTGTGGTTGCAACTGGAGAATTGGCAAGTTGTGAACAGGCTGCAGGAGGATTTAGTTTGAGTGGTGATGGGAATGTTGATCATCGTCAGTATGTTGTTGGGTTGGAAGGTTCAAACGCGCCAGTAGTTGATAACAAGCAATCTACAGAAGTTACTGCAACTGCAGCAGGTGTGACTGCTGTTGGAAACTTTGCATTGCAATGTGGATTTACACATGACACACAATGTCCTGCAGGAATGGCAGTTGGAACAGATAGTTGTTGTCACCTCAGGCCAACAATTGAATACAACAGCATTGTTCCAGTTCCTGGATCAAAGAACTTGTGTAGAAACATTGCGATTGCTGTAGAGTTTGATCAGGTGATCAATGAGAACACGATCAGCAAAGACACTGTGCTGGTTGTGCAGAGTTTGCCTTCTGCAGAAGAATGTACTGCTAGCGGTGGAACTGTTGTAGAACATCATGAGAAGAATCCAAATGATCCGTGGTATCGACGGGCGTGGTTTGCTGTGGCAAATGGTGTGAGAGGAATTTTTGGAGCAACACCGTTGTATGCCTCAGTGAGTTGTAGTGGCGCTGTTGATGTGAATTTGCAGCTTGTAACTATTCAGAAAGAAATCAACGGGGCAATGGTTAATGTGTCTAAGGTGATGATTTCGCCAACAGAACTGTTTGATGCTGATGAGTACAAGATTGTGTTTGCTGATACTATTGCAAACCAATACGGTGCAACTCTTGGAAAGAGTGTGGTATGGGATTACACCGTTGGAGAAGATATTTGTACGATTGATCGGGTGAGTATCACTCCGGTTGAGCACATCTTCTTTGGAGTGGGTGATGAGGCAAATCAGTTGTTTGTGGCAAGTGCAGAAACTAAGATTGGCGGACAATATCATCCAATTGTTGGTTCAATTAATTACGAGTGGAAGTGGGATTGGAAGGTGATTAAGGAAGGTATTGCTCAGTTGGGCGATACTAAGAGCAACGAGGCGTATGTGATCCCAACCGCAAATAAAGGTGCAACAGCATTGCGCGCAAGAGCAATTGTGACCACAAACACATTGTTTGAAGGTGAGGATAGCGATGCAATCATCAGTGGATACGCAAGTTTGTTTAATGCGGCTTGTGAAAATCCATGGCCACATGCTGGAGTTCCAAATATTGATCAGTACAGCACTGGGCCGTTGAGTTTCCCATTTGAAGATGTGGTTACTTCCCCACAGACCAACGTATCTACCTGGTACTGTAGAGGAAATACAGGTGAACAATTGTTGCCATCATTCACTGTGCAGAATGCGACCATTCCTGCGCAAGATCCAAATGACCCAACTGGATTGTTGAAATCTATCTTCTTTAGAAATCCAGTAAATGGGGACGCGATTGGTTTGCGAATTCATAAAAATGCTAACTACCTCTCACCGCGTGATTGGTATGCATCACAAGGATTTGTTGGAAACCCAAATGAGATTGAGATTGCCGGATATCAGGCGTTGCAAGAAGGAACAACAGTATATGTTGGTGCAGCCAATGTAATTGGTGACGACTTTGGTTACAATGGTCCGCGTTTTGCAAACATGTATGTACTGTCATTTAACGAGGATGCAGCAGAGGTAACAAAGCAGGTGTATGATCAGCTTGTGGAGAATATCATGTTTAACGCAAACATTGATCATAAGTGGAACCAAGGAATTTGTGTTGGAGGTTCAATGTTTAACTTTTCACAAACTGCAAATCCAGATTCACCATTACTTGAGGCATTGGGGGCGCCGCTTGATGTGTCATGTCAGTCTGTGATGGAGTGTGCGCAAGATCCGCAGCTGGTTAAAGAATCTACCATCTTTGGAAAGCAGTTGTTTGGCTGTGCAACAATTAATGAGCAGTTGCAACGAGATTTGATCAGACTTGGAGATTTGCAATCAATGCGTGGAACAGTTGATGCATATGCAATTCAAACTGGAAATCCACCAACCATCAACTCTGGAACATTCCTTGGTGGGCTTGCAGTAAGTACATGGGATTCTTGGAAGACAACGTTTGGTGAAGCGCTTGGAGTAAGTGTGCCAGTAGATCCAGTAAACCAGCATTACAGTACATACAATGCGTGGACTTCACTTCAGGCAAGTGGAGAAGATGTGGCACCAGGATTCTTGTTGGGAAGCGGTTGTGAGGCAGAAGGTGCAGATCCAAACACGTGTTGGAACGCGGCGCTAAGCACATATGAATGTAAGATTGGTTCTCATGTGTATCAGTATCAAGCGCAGCTTGGTAATACAGAACAGCCATACCGTCTGCACGCGTCACTTGAAGTTGGAAGTGCAGATCAGTGGTCAGGAACACCGCTAACTGACGGAAGTTTGCCATTTGGATTTAGTAGTATGTGTTCATCACAAGAGTTGGCACCTGGAGATGTGTGTGGAGATGGTGTGCTCAGCCCAAGTGAGGATTGTGAGATCGGAACATTGATTGGTGGTGAAGGAAGTATTGAAGATCCAAAGAGTTGTACGGTAATTGATGCAGATGGTAATGAGTATCCAGGTCATTATGTATACCAATGTCCAAATAGTTGTCAGTTTGCGTCAGATCCACTAGCTGCAGGCGCAACATGTGAGCCACTTGGTCAATGTGGAGACGGTGTAGTAAATGGTTCTGAGGTGTGTGACGACGGATTGCTTAATGGGTCATACAACAACTGTAGTTCTGATTGTTCACAAAAGTTGAGTTCGTCAGGATCATGTGGAGACGGATTTGTACAAGGAAACTTTGGTGAAGTATGTGACCTTGGTGAGAGTGCAACGTTCTGTTGGCCAACTCAGGGTGGTACATGTTTGACTGTTACTGGTGAGACATTGCAACAGTTGTCAGAGGCGTTTGTGTATTCAAAATCTGGAGGAGGGGTCCAGGGATTGGTTCCATGCGTTGAAGATCCAACATCATCAACTGGTGGGCGATGTGCTGGAATGCAAAAGGTTTGTGATTTGTCTTCAGGAAGCAACAGTTGTGCATGGGGAGAGCTATCAGCAATCACGCCAGCAGGACAGACAATTTACAACCCAGACAAAGAGCAGTCATGTAACTGGGATTGTCAGGACTACGGACCATACTGTGGTGATGGTGTGGTAAATGGTTCTGGAGTATTTGCAGAAGAGTGTGATACAGAGCCGGTTGTTCTTGATCAGAGCTGTACCACAATTAACGGACAAGAAGGCGTGCCAACACAAACCTGTACTGCAAGTTGTACGCTCAATCCTATTACATGTGTGGCTAAGACCTCAGGTGGTTCAGCACCAATTATCCCTGCATTCTGTGGAGACGGAAAGATTCAGCCAGAAAATGGTGAAGAGTGTGATGCAGGAACAAGCAATGGTGCGGTGTGTACAGCGTTGTATGGTTCAAGTTGTAACTACTGTAGCAATACTTGTAAGACAATCACGTTGAGCGGTGGAGTGTGTGGAGACGGGGTTCGGCAGGCTAATGAGGAGTGTGACACTGATGATCATGGAAGTTCACAATGTACAAGCTTTGGATTTACCGGAGGAGATCTGGTGTGTGGCAATGATTGTACCTTTGATAAATCACTATGTACGCAATAATGCGGTATACTATAGGCACGTAAACAAATTCTATGTTTGATAAACCAAACCCACAAAATCCGCCGCAAAACGGCGCAGAAGACATGTTTGCAGGAACAGGTGATGTTCCGCCAGCTGGTAATGCGCCAGCGCCAGCTCCAGAGGCCGGTCAAAAGCAGTATGCACAAATGGACTTTGGGCCGTCTGCTGTTGAGTCAGGAAAGCTGAAGCCAGTTACTCCGGATTCGCCAAAGGATACTGGTGTGCCAGGTGAGAATGATAATATCTATGAGCTAAAGGCGCCAATCACGCAGAACAAAATGTTCTTGGTGGTGGGAGCAGTTGTGATTGTGTTGGTGATTGCTGCAATTGGTTTTTGGTTCTATAGAGCGTTTGCAGGAAACACAGATATTGATGTTCGTGTGCCTATCCCTGCAATTTCTGACGAAACCCCTACTGAGGAGGCGGATACTGTTGATGGTTTTGATTTTGATGACTTTGACACCACTGATGATGAGGAAGAACCTGCTGACGAGTCAGAGACTAAGGGTGGTGTGACTACTGATACTGAAAATCTTCCAGAAGAAACAACACCAGAAACCACTCCTGCAGTGGAAGTGGACAGTGATGGTGACGGACTTACTGATGCAGAAGAGCGAGGGTTTGGAACAGATCCAAGAAATGTGGACACAGACGGTGACGGGCTGACCGACAGAGAAGAGTTGGAGCAATGGGGAACAGATCCGTTGAATGAAGATACCGATGGGGACACATTTGCTGACGGAAGTGAAATTGAAAATGGATATGACCCTAAAGGCCCAGGTAGACTCTTTACTGTTCCTAGCGCACAATAATACTCATGTTTGGACTTGGTAAAAAAACCAAACCAGAAGTGGTTCAGCCGCTTGAAGATGAGATTCGGATTACTACCATTCCGGAGTCGTTTTATGGTGCGCAAAGTGGGATGAGTAAAGCTCCTAAAAAAGCGCCGCAACCAGTTGCGGCGCAACCTGCAGCACCAAAGCCAAAGATGCAGCGTCCAGGTGTGCATACACCGCCGCACGCTGCTGCAGCACACAAGCGTAAGAAGTGGGTGCTGATCAGCGTGTTTGTCTTTGTGTTAATTGGAGTGACTGGTGGGGCAACATGGTGGTATACCAAGGATCTGCAGCCGCAACAGCAGCAACCAGAACAGGCTGTAGTTGTTGAGGTTGAGCAACCAGAACAGCCAGAGCAAGAAGTGGAAACTGAAACAGAGACTGAACAGGAGGTTGAGGTTGAACTACCTAAGACCCTACTGAGCGCGATTCAGCCATTGGCAGACACGATTGATTTTGATAGTGACAACCTTACTGATATTGAGGAAGAGTTGTACGCTGGTGATATTTCTGATGGAGATACTGATGGCGATGGATTTTTGGATGGACTTGAGATCATTCATTTGTATGATCCAACCAGTAGCTCTCCAGCGTTGCTGACGGATTCAGATGATGTGCGGCTGTACACCAACACTACGTATGAGTACAGTATGTTGTATCCAGTGGATTGGTTGGCAGCGCCAGTAAATCAGGAAGATCCAGATGAGGTATTGTTCACTTCATTGACTGGCGAGTTTGTGGCAATGCGATATTTCCCATTTGAAACTGGACAGACGTTTGTTGGTTGGCTGAATGTAAACAATCCGCAAGTGGTGTTTTCTTCACTTAAGCAGTGGGAGAATAGAATGGGGAACACCGGGTGGTTTGAAGATCATAAGCAGCGATATTATTTTGCAGACACTGATGGTGTGTACGTGATTCAGTATGAGCCAGGGGTGAGAAGCGCGATTAACTTTAGACAAACCATGCGCATGATGGCTGAGTCATGGAATCCATCTGTTCCAGCACCTAGAGAGGTGCCAGAGCCATTGCCTGGTATTCAGGAGGGTGCTACATCAACTCCGCCAACAGAGGCAACAACATCGTCAGTTCCAGTAGCTACAACACCTTCTGAAACTCCAGAAGAGTCGCCAGAAGCTGAACCAGGAGATACAGCAGAGCCAGATGATGACACTACGGTCTTTGAGCTATAGCCTATGAATGTACATGTAAGCAGTACAGTTTCAAAAATTGGTGTATCGCAAAAATGGATTGCAGAACAGATCACCAAGCTCGCCAAAGAATTGAAGCTCGCCAAAACAGCGAGTGTTTCTGTGATTTGTGTGGGTGAAGCTAAAATGAAGACCTTGCATGGATTGTATTCTGGTGAGCCAACAGTAACAGATGTGTTGTCCTTCCCTGGAGATGAGTCTTATGACACGGATTGGTATGGAGAGTTGGATGAGACTGAATTGGGAGAGATTGTGCTATGTATCCCTCAGATTGCTAAGCAGGCTAAGGCCGCTGGGCATGGATATAAAACAGAGATGAATACCATGTTTGCACATGGCATGCTACATCTGCTAGGCTATGATCATCAGAATGCCTCGCAGAAAAAAGAAATGTATACGCTGCAGGAGAAACTGGTGTATACTATAGAGCGCAAGAAACGGTCATGAGAGCTAAAATTCGGGAAGAATTAATTGCTGGTCTTGATGTTGGCTCAACAGCCATCAGAATTGCGGTTGGTCAGCCTATGGTTCGTGCAGAAGGAGAAAGCCTGCACATTATTGGTGCTGCAGAAGTTCCTAGTGAAGGAGTTCATAAAGGAATTGTGACCAGTATTGAAGAGACTGTATCCTCAATCAGTGCATGTTTGGAGCGAGCAGAAAGAATGATTGGTGCGCCAATTGAGCATGTATGGGTTGGGATTTCTGGAAGTCATATTTTGTCTCAAGAGAGTAAGGGTGTGATTGCGGTTTCAAGATCAGATGGTGAGATTACAGAAGAAGATGTTCAGCGAGCAGTTGAGGCGGCGCGTACTGTGGCGACCCCAATCAACTATGAGATTTTGCACGTCCTACCAAAGAGCTTTACTGTGGACGGGCAGAGCGGAATTAAAGATCCGGTTGGAATGACTGGTGTGCGGCTTGAGGTTGATGCGCAAATCATCCAAGGAGTGTCATCTCAGATTAAGAATTTGACCAGATCTGTATACAGAACTGGTGTTGATATTGATGATTTGGTGTTGGGAAT
>CAYZOG010000011.1:0-20638 GCA_964480225.1 uncultured Gammaproteobacteria bacterium
GATTGCCACTCCTTTGCCAGCAAACTGGCAAAAAAGTCGCATTCCGGGCTCTATACTTGACCGGGAATACTAGCATATTTTTTCAATTTTGTCAAGACCTTAATCCAGACTAAATAATGAAAAAGCCCCGATTCTCGTCAGAGAGAACCGGAGCTCAGGGGTTGTGGCCGTCCTGGCCACGGGGTTTAGCGCCTCGAGTTCATGCACCGGATCTGCGCGGCCCGGTCGTTCGGGTGCCGATCGATGCACGCGGCGGCACGCACCTGCCGGTTGGCGTCGGTCACCGCAGTGCGGTTGCCGGCGTTCCGACGGGTCCGACGGGCCTTACGGCGGGTGGCGGGCTTCGCGAACTTGGCCCACTTGAGCGCCTTGCGCTTCTTCATCTGCGCGATGCGGGCGTGGGCGAAGTTGATCCAGACGTCGGGGTTGACCTCACTGGTCTCCTCCGGCGGGAAACAACCGTTCTCGTCCGCAGTCAGGCCAGATGTGACCCGCTTCCACTGCAGCTGCAGCAGACTCAGCTCGGCGGCCAGCTTGGGGCTGGCGCTGGTGGCCGAGCCGCGGATCAGGTCGTCCTCGTCCGTCGACATCAGCACGAAGGCCAGCTGGTAGTACGACCAGCTACGGGCCTCACCGGGCTTGAGGGGAGTGTGATCCCCCTCACAGTCGGGGTCGAGATCGGCGATGAAGCCGACCAGCGCGAGAGCCTTCACATCACGCTTCACGTCGGCGGCCTTCTGGACCGCCTCCAGCTCCACGTAGATCTGGGCGAGCTTGGCGTTGCGCTTGGCGAGGGCCGCGCGGGCCCGCTCGTACTCAGCCATCTTCTGCGCGCATTCGGCCGGATCGGTATCCGGCGTGCACAGGTTGACGGCCGTCTGAGCCTTGGCGGTGGACATACCACCGGCCAACATCACCAACGCCAGAAAAAGAACACGAATCGTTTTGGCCATGGGGCCACCTCCTACTTATGCGGCTTCAGACCGCGTCGCTTGGGCTTGGCAGGACCTTCCTGCCTTTGCCATTCAAATTGTTGCCACGAAGACTCCCCCTAAAGGGCGTCCAAAACGGTGCCAACGGAAAAGTCTCCGTAGCGTGGATTTTGCACCGTGAGGAAAGTTAGTGAGACAAACCCTCCTCACGACTCATAATCTCGTCTCAACTATGACAAGAGACACTACCACATTTTTTTGATTTTGTCAAGACCTCCAAGCGTTAAACACCAAAAAATGGGCTAAATTTAGCCCATTTTCCTTAAATTCCTAAATGTATCCTACCCCCCAAACTGCACGTGGTGTTTATGCGCAGTGTGATCTGGGGTAAAAATCACTCTAAATGCAGCCAAAATCACTCCAAACAAGAATCCCACAATCGCATTCACAATCAGGTTAGGTTTTACTGGAAAACGAGACACAATTGGGGTGTCTACTACCTTAAATTTAGTCCCCTCACCCACATACTCCCCTCCAGTATCCACAAGCGTAGAAATAACTGCCTGAGCAATAATTCTAGCCTGTCTTGGGTCCTCGTCATACGCCACAACATTCAACAATCCACTTCCAGGGCTCACCTGCGGGTCAACCACCTTTTTCCAGTATCGTCGGCGCTCTCGCTCTCCATTTGGGAACTGACTCTGATCAATTGCAGACTCACGCTTAAGCACCTGCTCCAAAAATGTACTTGTCTCAATAACTCTTGCAATATCCTCACCTGTTCTTTCTGCAGACTTCAACACCGTGTACAAATCAATTCCAAATCCTTGTCGAGGCTGAATCAACACACTTCCAGTTGCGCTATATCGCAACGGCATCACCAAACTCACCAGCACAGTTAAGATTGCAACAATAACACCAGTCCCAATCAAGAACTTGGTTCGTGCAACAAGTTGCAACACATGTGATTTATGATGAGCCATACCTCCTTTGACTATTATGAACGAATATTAAGTTCAACTTCAATTGGTTCTGCATCTCGCAACACCTGAACCGTTACTGTTGTTCCCAGACCAAACTGCTGAAGCAACTGCAACAAGGTCTCATGTTGTGTCAGCGCAACACCGTTAACTGCTGTGATAATATCTTTTGCAACAAATGGTGAATCCACGTCTGTCACTTTCACCACATACGCACCTGCTGTAGGAACTTGCGGATCAGTGTGTGTCAGCTCTGCAAGATCTACATATGTAAATCCAAATTCTGGCCGAACAATCTCACCTTCTGTAAATACGGTCCCAAGCACTGGTGTGATCACATTTGCTGGAACAAATCGCAACACTTCATCTCCGCTTGTGTGTACCATTCCTAGCACTTCTCCTCTTGTGGTTAGAATTGGCAACCCAGCCATCACGTCTACATACGCTGGAGATGCAATTCCATACTCGTCATACACATCAATATCACGAGTAACACATGCAGTTGACGCACATTCATGCGCACTTACTCTATGAATAATCATAGCACGAAGTGTGCCATACCGAGTAGCAACTGCTGCAATCTCTTTTCTACTATCTTCTGTCACCCTGGCAAATGCCATTGGGGTGAGCCCCTCAGCTTCCACCTTTGCAAACACCAAATCTGTTGTGGTATCAGCGACCACTTCTACAACCGGAAGCAATGTTCCTGGCGAAACTCGTACAACACTGTTAGCAGTAAGCACATCACCAACACCCACAATCCATCCGTCATTTGTAATAGCCAATGCGTATCCTTGTAGATCCTTTGCTGTAACTAGCGCACCATCAAGCAACCTATTACTTGTGGTTGTTTTCTGTGCCACCGCCTGCGCTGAGTATACGGGCAACACACCCTGCAACACCTTCTGATCAATTTGCTCTAGTGCAGCCGTTGGATCTTGAGGAACAAATACTTCAACTGGACGCTCCACAATGGTCACACCATCAGACATAAATGTCTGCGCAAGCCATGCGCCAACTGTTCCAGCAGCAATAACTAAAATAACTGCAAGCACGACTCCGCCAAACTGCTTAGCACGTGATGCAAACTCTTTTTCTTTTTGTAGATCCCTAGGTGGGAGATGTGGTGATTGTTTTGGTGACATATGTTAAATCCATCGAGCAAACACTAAAATTCCTCCTACAACTATTGCGGCTGCAGCATACAAGATCTTCATGGTTTTGTCACGAATAGGTTCGCCATTAATCTTAGCAATCACCACAAGCAATAACGCTGCAGCAATGCCCGGGAACAACCCCCTGACGCCATATCCAAATGGCAACAACGCACTAGCCCATGTAATTTCTGTAATAACCAGCACCGCAACAGTTGTTGCAATCAACTGCTGTCCAACTCCGTTTAATGCAAACCGATACCATGGATACACCGCAGCAAACACACCAAGCACTGTTAGCACCAACACCCAGACAAGACCCATTCTTGCCAAGATCATGAATCCAAAAAACGCACTAATTCCTGATGTCAGGACATATACCTGCGCGGCCAACACTGTTCTTGTGAGAATCTTTTTAGATCTATCTGCAGGCACTGCCAAAAAATGAACAGTATGGTAATACACCATCACCGTCATAAACGCACCCAGCAACAAGTATGTAGTTACTGCTGAACCTGTAGTTGCCAACAACACCCCCATGGCAAATGTTGAACCAACCAGCAGCGCCGTCATCACTAACAAGAACATCCGTAGGGTTGTCTTCTTTGCTCTGGTAGTTGTTGACCACACCACACCCAAACTTCCTAGCACTGTGATCACAGCCAGCACATCTGCAACTGAAGAAAAAAGCCGGGCAAGTGACAACCCAACAATTCCTACAGCCGCAAGAATGAGTGCATGCTTTAACTCATTACTCATATGATAATGCAGCCAGCACAGTATCTAGCTCTGACAAGTGCGTACTTAGAAACGCGGTGTTTTCCTGCTTTAGTGCTGTAATTGCCTGACTCACCTGCAATACCGCATTAAGATGCAATGTTTGCATGCGCTGCGGAACCACCATCTCAAGCAAAGTGTCATGCAGCACCTCTGCTTCCTCTAGCCAAACTTCAGCATCTTTTTGCGCATCAAATCCAGAAACTGTTTCTGTGTACTGCGCAATACTTGCGGTAATGGTTTTGCTGTACTGTTTTTCCAAATCTGTTGGCACAAATTGCACCACATCACTTCCTCTTACAGAACCATCTCTAAGTTCGACAACAACAACCGTAGCCAAAAGTGCAGTGGTCGCAATTACAGTTAGCCACAAAAATAACGGAGTGTTTGTACGATGTTTTCTAAATGACATGTTATTTCTTCTCAGAAACAAAAACCTCTCTTAGGAAGACGGCCAATGCAGTTGCAATTGGAATTGCCAAAAGTGCACCAAGCACGCCGGCCAACTTCACACCAATCAAAATTGAAACAATGCTCACCAGCGGGTTCAATCCAACTGCTTTTTGCATGATCTTTGGTACTAGCAAGTTGTTCTCTACCACCTGCATCAACCAATAGAAAATTGCAACAATCAAGGCTCGCAATGGTGAATCTGTAAACGCAAAGAAAATTGCTGGAATTGCAGACAGTACCGGACCAACATATGGAATGATTTCAAACACACCTGCAATCAATCCCAACACCAGCGCATACTCCACACCAATGATAGACAAACCAATGTACGCCATCACACCAATGATCAAGCTGAGTGCCAACTGACCACGCAGCCAGTGCCCAAGCATGATCTTCATCTTTCCAAGAATTCTAGACACGTATGGCTGATATTGATCTGGAATAATGTGACGCATTGCTCGCTTAAGCGCGTCTTCTTGCACCACCATGTAGAACGTAAGCACCATCACCAAGATAAATGAGAACACACTTCCAAAGAATCCAGTGATTGTTGAGAACACGTTTTGGAACGTCCCCTCAAGACCAGTTGAAAGTGAAGTAATACTTGATTGAATCTCATTACTTACTCCGTACTGTTGTGAGAACTGCTTCAGCGCGTCAAAACTTCCGGCCACACTCTCCCATTGATCAGCAAGGTTTTGCACAAGCGCCTGCGCTTCTGTTGCAATTGGTGGGAACAACAAGACCCCGGCCAACACAAACAAGCCAATGAATAAGATATAGACCACAATGACGGAAAGCGCTCGTGGAATTTTGTATCGCTCTCCCCAATCAGCAAACGGATCAATAAGACTCGCAAAGATCAAAGACACAAACAACAGCAGCAGGATGTCTCTAATCAAAAATAAAAACCACAGCAAAAGCAGGGTTAGCACAATCTTAATAATTGTTTTGGTACTGATCGTGATTGAATATTCACGCATAGGTTTCTAGACTATCTATAGTGTACCGTATATAGTGTAGCTGCACAATGATATGCCAGTACTCGCCAAAAACAAGAAAGCATTTTTTGATTATGAAATCCTTGAGAAATACGAGGCTGGTATTGTGTTGTCTGGAGCTGAGGTGAAGGCCGCTAAGTCCGGACAAATCAAACTGACTGAATCATTCGTCGCGTTTCAAGGTGAGACACCGTTTTTGACGAATGCGCACATCAGTCGCTACAAGAAAAGCAACCCTAATGAACCGTACGATCCAACACGGAGTCGCCAACTGCTGCTCCATAAAAAAGAGATCGCACATTTGATTGGAAAAAAGTCCAAGGAAGGGTTGACAATTGTGCCACTTTCTGCCTATACTGCGCGGAACATGATTAAGATCGAGCTTGGTCTTGGTCGTGGAAAAAAGAAACATGACAAGCGAGACAAAATCAAAAAGCGCGACACTGATCGCGATATTGCTCGCGTTATGAAGCGGGGATGATCGGCTTCGATGAGAGGATCATCTGTGCTTTCCTTGCGTATCACGTGTGAGTCGAACGTGCCTTCAGGACTCAAAACTCTAAGTGCAAACGCATTTAGTCGAGTAAAGGCTACTGTAGCTTCTGCATTCAGCATGCCAACACTCGCAACTGTTGCTGCGTAATATCGCGCAACCATCGCTCCACCGAGACCTCTAGGTGGGCTAGCGGTGTCATCAGAGGTGTAGGCATTCCCGGGCTTCTCTACCGGCATGTCGAAATTCCTAGGGATTGGTTGTCTGAGGTTTTGCTCAGTGTTTACTCAGGCGACGACAACCACACTGGGCTATATACGTAAACAAGGGCTGTACAGCCTGTCAGACGTGGGTTCGATTCCCACCATCTCCACAAATAAAAATACTCCTGGAACACGCTCGCAATCCTGTGGATTGCTCGCTAGCCTCCGTGGCATGAGACCTGATATATGCCACTACGGAATGTTCCAGGAGTATTTTTATTTGTGGTAAATGACGTTGGAGTGCGAACCCAATATTTGACGAGGTATCTACCGAGTCAAATTGGGTTCGCGTGCGACCACAGGCGCGTAGTGCCGTAGGGAGCACCTAGTGAACCTGCCCGTGGCAGGTGAACGTCCTTACCACCATCCCCTCTTAAAATCAAAACGAGGGAGAGGTACTGGCAGTCTACCAATACACATCTCCCTCGTGATTGCGCATGTGATGCGCACAAGGCTACCCAGCCACGGCTTTAGCCTCCGGCAGCAGTCACCCAGACCGGCTCCCGAATGATGGTGTTAACGCGCGCACCACGCTCAAGCTCTGCCGCACTGGGCATGAAGTCGCGATTGAAGGCAAACCCCGTGAGTAGCTGAACTCGCTCGACCTTCTTCTGACCAGAGGTCAAGCCGTTGCGCAACGCACTCTGAATGTGCTCCATGGCGCAGCCTTCCAACGTGACCAATCCCTCCAGAATCACTCCGGGAGCGACTGCTGGGAACTCCGGGATCTCCACCAACATCACGCGTGCGGCCCACGCACCCTCCTGGAGCGGGACCAGAGCCACCGGCGCCTGCACAGCAAACTCTGCCGGCCGGTTCAGGTAGTCCTTTTCCGGCTCATCCTCATCAGGGACAAGTCCAAATACCTCCCTGACCACCTTTTGCAGGACAACCAGGCCAAACTCTGATGCTCCACTCACATCAAAGAGTTCCACCGGACGACCATACGTAGTTTCAAGTCGAAGCTTCATCTTCCCTCCAAACGTGCCCTTACTGTTGAATCTCTCGCGGGCATACGAGGGATGACACTATAGTTTTCCAAGCGCTTTGTCAAGGTAAAAACGTTGTCCACACCTTGACTTTGGGGGTTTTTTAATGTATACCTCATGCGAGCTTTTCAGGATAACACCTGACCAGCCACTCAGGAGGAGACAACTCTGCAACCCGTCCCCCTCCTGAATCAACCCAAAGCTCTCTTGCTCCCTGGTGTGTCCAGCCTTCGCCCTTGGCAGGGCAGACCACCTCCTACGGGCTTGAGAGTAAGGCATCGCTGCCAGCGCGCTTTGGCGCTATGTAGCGATGCCTATTTTATTCCTAAAATATTGACATTATAGCCTTTTGCCGCTATAGTACCGGCGTATTTGAACCCAAATAACCATGCGAAGATCAAGAAAGAAAAAACCAAAACACGTCGTTAAAATCTTTTACCGCGTGAATGAGAAGATTCGTGTACCTGAAGTACGCGTGGTTAGTGATGATGGAGAGCATATTGGTGTGATTCCAACTGATGAAGCAAGAAAAATGGCCAAAGAACGTGAGCTAGACCTTGTGGAAATCAACCCAAAGGCTCGCCCACCAATCTGTAAAATCATTGAATACGGGCAATTTAAGTATCAGGCCGAGAAAGAGGCCCGTAATAAGATGCAAAGCCAGAAGGCTGGTGCGGTTAAAGGTGTGAGAATCTCAGCAAGAATTGGACCTGGGGATAAGGAGATTCGACTAAAACAAGCGCTAAAATTCTTTAAACAAGGAAATAAAGTTAAGGTTGAGCTGATCATGCGAGGGCGTGAAAATGCGCAGCGAGACCGTGCATTTGAGATTGTTAAGGAATTTATCACGGATTTGAAGGAGTTTGCGGACGTGAATGTGGAGCAAGAGGTAAAGCGACAAGGTAATAAAATTACGGCACTTTTGGCCGGAAAACCTAAGGAAACTGAGGAAAAATCAGAATAATAGTGGTCTCCCCTGCTGGACTTGCCAAATTTGGCTAAATCAGCTATAGTAATGCCACTGAATTTTTGGACTATGCCAAAACAAAAGACAGTAAAAGCGTTTTCAAAGCGCATTAAAGTAACCAAGAACGGTAAGATGGTAATTCGTCATGCTGGTCAGGGTCATTTTAATACTCGCGCTGATGGAAATAAGACACGTAAGAAGCGTCGTGATCATGAGTTGAGCGAATCTAAGCGCAAGACCGTGAACCGTGCGATGCCTCACGCGTAATTATAAAACACTATGCCTAGAGTCAAACGAGGTACCGTTAGACAACGCAAACGTGCTGCTATCTTGAAGCAGACCAAGGGCTACATGTGGGGTCGTAAAAAGCTTATCAAGCTTGCGAAAGCTGCAATCCTCAAAGCAGGACAGCACGCCTATCGCGATCGCCGCAAAAAGAAGCGCGATGCTCGCCGCCTATGGAACGTCAAGATCAATGCGGGTGTACGTCAACTCGGTATGACCTACAGCACATTCATTCACGCGCTGAAGTCAAAGAATGTGAAGTTGGACAGAAAAGTATTGTCACAGCTTGCAGAGCATCATCCTGATGTGTTTGCAAAGGTTGTGGAAGAAGTAAAATAAATTGTTGTAAAAGCGCTGGGCCCGGCCCAGCGCTTTTTAGTTTGCAAAATTATGCTTTCTTGTCTTTATACCGCCGCGTGAAGTACGCATTAACTGCCATCAGCGCAAACAGTGCGATCACTGCCACAGTAAACGTTACTTGGAAGATGTCGAGCACAAAATACATTGAAGCGTACAAGAAGAACTTCACGGTCATCACCACAGTATTTCTATAATATGCCGCGTTTAGTGAGCCGACTTGTTTTGCTCGTTCAAATACATCTGTGTCAATTGGCACATTAATCATTACCGTAAACAACCCAACCAAGAACACGGTGAAGTAGTAGAATAGATCATTTGGGAAATTCATTCTCAAAATCCACGTTGTCGCAATGAGCAACGCTGCAATTGCCACAAACTTACTTCTGTCAGACTGCTTAATCTTCCCGGCAAAAAACGTAAACAGCATTGCGGTCAATGAAATAATTACTGGAAGATATGCTACTGCTTCAATTGAGGCAAATGTTGTGTAAATAAAGAGCGGCCAGAAAATTCCTTCAGCAGATTCGTGAAGAGCAAAAAATGCAAATGAACCATAGTCCCGCTTTTCTTTCCATCCTTTGAAAAACTGCTTAAATGTTTTGTGTTTCTGCAGTGGGATGTCATGAATATGATCCATGGCAAACAATGGAATCAATGAAAGCGCAAACAGAACAATACTTACCAAGATCAATTCCCGCTGTCCCCCAAAAATCAAAATTGCAGCTCCAATTAGTGGAGAAATTAACGAAGCAAATCGTTTTACGATGTAAAAAATGCTGGTGTCTGAACCGGCTTTTTTATCGTGCGAACTCTCAATAAAGAGGTAAATGTGCGCCACGTAAAAACACGTATCATAAATCGCGTTTAACAACGCGAGCAGCGCCAAAATCCCTAACGTGAAATTGAGCGTGTAAAACAAGGAGAAAAACAAGATGATCCCGATGATTCCAATGATGATCACCCATCGCGCACCAAGCCATTGTGTTAATCGCTTGGCCACACTGTTAAGCGGCACATCCATTGCCATGTACATGGCGTAGTACAACATGATGGTTTGCAAGTCCACCCCATTAATCAAAAACATCACCGGAACAAACACTGCGATGATTGAGCGCGCTAGAACGTGCAACCAAATTGAAAACTCAAACAGCCAAAACGGTGAGTGCATGAGTTTGCCAATGTCATGCCGATGATAGTGGTGGAAAAGATGCATATCAGGTGCTGGGGATAAAACCTTGCGTAAATCTAGAGAACATTATACCATGGATATCAGTTGCGTTTCTCACAGGGTGTGAGGGCGTAGAAGTTTTTTCGAAGGAGAATAGACGACCCGAGGAGATTGCAGATGAAAATAAGAGGCCGGGCATGGCCCGGCATGAATTTCGCAATGGTACTCGCCATCCTGGCAGTCCTGTTGCTCAGTACCACGGCGACCGCCGCGGAGGTTACCGCACCGGAAAACGACGACGAGATCGCCGCTTCCGATGAGGCTCCGGACGTTGCCGAGGATGCGAAGGTTCAGGTCACCGAGGAAGGCGCAACAGCGAGTGCGATTGCCTTTGGCGGCCCGACGATGACTGCGACCGTGGACGAAGCCCTGCCAGATGCAGGTGCTCCGGCCATGAACGCGCTGACCTCTTCCCCGGCGACCGTCCAACGCGACGACCATGACGGCGCCACCTCCACGGATGCACTCCAACCCGATGCGGTACCACAAGGCGAAGAGCCGGCGGGCGCAGCGGAAGCACACGAGGAGGCCAACAGGAATGATGCCGGTGGCGTACACCTGGCGGACGCACACAACATGCCATACTTGGACGGCGAGCACGCGGTACGCGGCTCCCCAACCGAGGGCATGCCCCACAGTGCGGACGGCCAACACCACCAACACGCGGCGAGCGAGACCCAACCCGACGACTGGGTGGCCGCCGCTCCGGGTCAAATCCTCTGGACCGCATCGCACAGTGCGATTCCTCCTGCGGCGACCGCCGCTCCGGTGAACACCAGCAACGAGCAGGTGGACACTTCTGGAGGTGAGCCCATTGCGGGCTGGACCATGGCCGCCCCGGCGGCTGGTGAGGATGTGGGTGCGGCAGGCGAGATCGCCAACGACGCACCGGACGGCTGACGAAGTTCCTGAAGGTTCGGGTCTGGTCGGCGACGCTGACCGGGCCCGGGCCTGACCTTCCCTTCTATTAACTTCCACAAAACAAAGACAAACAAAAAGAGCTGGACCAGCTCTTTTGTCTTTTTATGAGCTTTTTTAAACTATCGCATCAAAAACCACGGCACCTCCCACTCCCAGTCATACCCATCCGTGCTTCTAACCGTGTACCTATCCCCTTCACGACTCACCACAACAGCCTCATACCACGCATATTCCCATTTAGCCTCAACAGTCTGCCCAATGGCAAACTCGTACACACCAGCTGAATGCGTGTACGGCCTAAGATCATCGCACAACCGACTCTGGTTGAAATACGGATCTCCAGAATTGAATCCAGCATCATTAACCACACACCGATCACCAGGCATGCTTGTGATTTGTCCCTGATACCACTCGCCGTAGTATAGATATTCTACCCAGTCACCTACTGCAAATGTTTTTGTTCCTGCAACTTTCTCTTGAGGAGCTTCAATCACCTCTTTCACTTTTTTTACCTCTTTTTTTGACGAACTTTCCACAACCGGAACCTCAACAACTGCACCAACTGATTCTTCTGGCGCTTTCTCCTCAATAGATTCTTGAACCACTTCATCTGGCAAAACCAACGGCGAAGGCCCAGACAACCCAAACATCGCTGAAAAAAATAACAATACTGAAAGAAGACCTGACATCATACGTTCATTTCATTACATTGCAAAAACGCAACATGACCTGGACCTTCGTTAATAAAGAAGATTCGCCAAGATCCATCCAAGGCATCCACACCAGTTGTGCCCTTGATAAGCGGTTGCCAATTATTCTTCACAATACTCCATGGCGCTGCTAAACCACGAGACACAACCATCGCCCCTGGCTCAATTGGCAGTGAATCAAACCACGCTCTAATCTCCTGATCTGTTTTCCCCGAACAATCCAACGCATGACCATCTTGCGCCATGCTTGTATGTAACGGAAAGTATGGATCCCATTGTTTTTGAAATCCTTGAAAAAGAGTTTTGTAATCCTCTTTTGCAATTAGCTGAACTTGATCAATCTCTTTTGGTGCCAATTCTAACAATCCTTTTATCGAATCTTGAAAATCATGACTCACCAGCGCGCGAGGCGGGATATTGGTGTCGGTTAGTTTGTAGGATTTCATCTTGTTTTGTTTCGTTTGTATTCAAAATACTTTTCCATTGAAAAGGTGTATCCGTGACATTTCTTCCCAACCAAACGAGATACGTACGCACGGACAGCTGGTGTCGCTATCTTAGCATGAATTGTATTGATGATTACACCCTTTTCAACAGAAATATATCTTTTCTCAAATGCAACATCACACCCCATCAGGCACATCAACATACCAACATTCCTCCAATCTGCCTTCTCCTGTTTGGAGCATTCTGCATATGGCTTAATATGAGCTGCAACTAAACACTTAGCTGGATATTCTTTTCCACACATACCGCACGGCGCCACACTTCTACCATCTAACAACTGCCTCCGCAATCTGCGCTGTGCCTTTCTGACTCTTACCCACGCAAGCTTTGTTCCAACATTAGGTAAAACATCCTCATACACTATTTTTTTGTATTCCTCATCTGACAATCTTGGTGCGTAATCCACCTCACCCTCCAGAGCAAAAAGCATCTTTGCATGCTCTGCCCTTCCTTGTCCCATGAACGTAAATCCTTGATGCCTAAAGTCAGGTTTGTATCCCAACTCCTTATTGAAACGCTTTTTTGGATATGACGGCAAAAATGGCTTGTACTCAGTGACAAAATAAATGTACTCCCAAGTCTTATCAGTATCCGGATCAACACCCCAAATCTCCTTTGCCAACTCAGGATTATGCGTAGTTCTTGCAATCACACCCGTCCCCAACATTACTCCCTCACCAGAAAAAATAACCGCATGATCTGGCTCCAACTGAGACCATGTATCTTGGTTTTTTGTCTTAGGATGATCACTCCCTTGCACACCCCACATTCTCACTTCTGATGTCGGATATATCTTCTTAAGATCTTTTGAAAGCTCAACAGAACAAAGAGGCGCAATGCGTTGTAATGGAACAGTTTTTTCAATCGTATTTCCATAATGCAGTTGCGCCAATTTGTTTGCAGCAGGTTGGATTATTACTCTACTCATAGCGCATTATATTTTTCTTTTCTTCCTTTTGCCTTTTCTACGGGGTACTTCTTTCCACTTTTCTGCAGCTTTTCAATTGTGGCTTGCGTAATATCAATATCATTTTCCTCTGCAAAAAGAAGGCAAAACTGAATCACATCTGCCAACTCATCTTGTACGCGCTCTCTATATTCGGGATCTGTTTTAAACTGCTCAGCAGTCTCTTCTCCAGTCTTCCACAACATTAACTCTAGCAACTCCCCAGCTTCAATAGCAATCGCCTCTGCGATTTGTTTTGGGTTGTGAAACTGAGCCCAATCTCGTTCATCACGAAACTTAGCTGCCATCACTTTCAAATCTTCTAGAGTTGTATTCTTATCGAACTTTTCCATATAGCTTCATCCTATCACATCAATCTAAACTTTACTTTAAGGCTCGCCAACACATAAAAAACCATCACCACTATCACCGGCACAATTCCACTCACCAACTCATCACCAATTAGTGCGATGTGGATTCCACCAAACAGGAAGAAGAGATATGCAAGCTGCTGAACTCGTTTCCAATTTCTTTTGAGAAGCTTCACGGAGAATTTGTTTGATGTAGCTAGGAGAATGATTGCGCAAAATAGTCCTAGGATTCCCCATGTTAGGAAGTTCGATAGTCCCCAAAACTCTGGTGCAAAAATGTTGGTTACAATACTCATTCCTTTGGCGGAAAAATATCCAACGCCGTGCCCCACAATGAACAACCCTGATAGGATTCCAACCTCTCGCCGAATCACAAGCAATGACGCTAAGAGTCTAATGTCTGGGAATACGTTGCTAAGCGGTCGAACCAACATTACTGCAATCAGGAGATTCCACCCGATTTCACCCAACTCTTCATAATCTACAAACGGAATAAGTGTCAAAACAATTGGCACAATCGCTGCATATGCCAATACTTTTTGATCAATCTTAGGTGTGGGATTTTTCCGTCCAACACTACTGCGCGGAGGATATCAAGTACTATTTTCATATTGGGTAGTTTAACACAAAAAACCACCTTTCGGTGGTTTTTGGAATGCAGACCGGACGGGACTCGAACCCGCGACCTCCGCCGTGACAGCACGTAGGATTCACTCCGACGCTAAATCTAGACAAATATTATGAAATTGGACTTAGGCTCTGGGCTGTGCCCGAACAAAAACAACCCCTGTCGTGTTCACGATGAGGGGTCGTCGACGCTACGTGGTTATACAGGCTAGCGTGGGCCTGCGTGTACTTACGATAGGTAAGCACACTGAATGTGGCGTACGACCCTGATCACAACTCAGGTGTGTAGCCGATCACACCAGTGAGATCGGCCCTGGTGAAGATGGCCCCGATAAGGGTTGCCCCCGTGAGGGTAGCCCCGGTGAGGTCGACTCCTGAAAAGTTGACCCTGGTCAGAGTAGCTCCTGAAAGATCAGCCCCGCTGAAGGTTGACCCGGCGAGGATTGCCTGGAAGAGGATTGCCCCGGTGAGGTCGGCTCCGGCGAGGTTAGCCCCGGTGAGGGTTGCTCTATAGAGGGTGGCCCCGGCGAGGATTGCCCCTGAAAAGTTGGCCTCGAAGAGTCTAGCCCTGGTGAGGTCGGCTCCGGCGAGGTTAGCCCCGGTGAGGGTTGCTCTATAGAGGTTGGCCCTGGTGAGGGTTGCTCCGTAGAGGTTGGCCCCAGTGAAGATGGCCTCGAAGAGTCTAGCCCTGGTGAGGTTGGCCTCGGTGAGGGTTGCTCCGTAGAGGTTGGCCCTGGTGAGGATCGCATAGGCGAGGTCGGCTCCGGAGAGGTTGGCCTCGGTGAGGTCGGCTCCGGAGAGGTTGGCCTCGGTGAGGTCGGCTCCGGAGAGATCCAGACGCTCGTACGGATTCGCCTCTCGCCACTCGATGATTGCAAGGCCGCCTCGGTTCCTGATATCAATAATCAACTGGTCTTTGGTCATGGGAATATCTCCCGGGACACAGAACACGGAATCTTGTGGAAATCACAAGTTTCAGCATCCTTTGGTCGGGAGATATTAGAGCACATTTAACCAAAAAACACTTACCATGTCAATGACCTAGCCCCATCTCCTAGAGTACAAACTCTCACTGCTTGAAGAGTTTAACGGATGCTTCATCGCCTGCGAACGGAGATGTTCAATGGTGGCGGAGAGATAAATTTCAGTCGTGCGGACACTGCTGTGACCGAGAAGCTTCGAAAGCACGAACAGGTCGCACTCCCCTTCAAGCATCAAAGTTGCGAACGTGTGTCGCAGCTGATGAAGATGAAACTTGATGCCACTGGCCCTACGAGCAATCTTTACCAGACGGTCCAGGGAACAAAGACTCATGGGTTTGTCGTCAATGAGTGCAACAAAAACAAAAGGTGTTTGGTACCCGCGCTTTTGCCTGGACTCCAGGTAGGAACCTAGAATGTTGGCCAAGGTTGGAACGATGGGGATGAGACGGTCCTTACCACCCTTGCCGTGGCGAACCAAAAGTTCGTTATCCTGTAGGTCAATGTCACGAAGCTCAAGTTTGAGAAGCTCAGAGCGACGCAGTCCAGCAAACAGGAATGTGGCGAAAATTGCATGGCCACGAAGACGGGAGAAATTACTGCTCATGCGTTTGTTGGTGCGTATGGCGTCAAGCAGAATCTCGGCTTCGCGTTTACGCAGTGCACGCTTCACCCCGCCACGCGGAATGCGCTTCGGTGGGATGTGGTCAGCGATGTTTTCTTTTGCGAATCCGAACTCAACTGCCCAGGCGAAGAAGAACCGAAGAGCATATCTGTTCTTCTGGTAGGTACTAGCCTTCCAACCAATCTGCTGAACACCATGTAGGAAGTACTCGTCGATGCTTTCTCTTGATGCATCCATGAAATCCTCAAGATGAGCGAAACGAGCAAAAAGACCGGCTACCTGGAGGTACCGTTTGATGGTGAGTGGAGAGTACCCACGCCGGTCGACGTTGAAGACTCCAAACTCACGGAAAATCTCTTCAATTTTCATACGATAGTCGGTTAGAGACACCACGTGAACTGACGCGACTGCCGCCCGACTCAGACGTAGGACCCGTCCATTTATTGGACTATGGCCCACCTCTTTGAGAAGTACCTCAATCTACACAAATTGTAGGTATGGAAAATGCGGACCGGACGGGACTCGAACCCGCGACCTCCGCCGTGACAGGGCGGCATTCTAACCAGCTGAACTACCGGTCCAGGTAGTAGCGAGAACACTATACATCACTATCAAAATCTTGTCTAGGGGCTAATTTTGGATAAAAAGAGACCCCAGTCTCAAAAGAAAGGGGTCTCAGGGGTTGTTGTTCATCACTCACAAGGACTGTGAATGGCGCCTCGCCTCAGAGAGGGGCTTTGGAAGGTGCTACGGCAGGGCGTTGCACTGGTCGTCCATGCCGGACATGCAGACCGGGTCTGCGTCCGGGGCGGGCGGGCAGCAGTGGCTGTCCGCGCCGCACTGGAGCGGGCCGTCGAAGCTGTGACCGCAGGAGCCGGCGTCCGCGTTGCCGGCGGGATCACAGAAATCGACGGAGCACGAGTTGCTGTCATTGCAGCCGGTGCTCTCCCAGTCGGGGTGCTGGTCGTTCTCGGCCAGCTCGCCGGCCTGGCACACGCCGGACTCGCAGAAGTCGTTGACCGTGCAGATGTTACCATCCTGGCAGGCGTCGCCGTCCGCGCTCGCCGTCCACTCCGTGGTGGAGGTGGCGGTGTCGCACTTCATGCAGTCACCCTCCGGGTCGCCGTCCGCGTAGCACGCGCCGCCGATGAGGCAGTTGCCCGCCTCCAGCGCGTTGACGCAGCTACCGTCCTGGCAGCTGTCCGCGGTGCAGGTCAGGCCATCGTCGCAGTTCACGGTCGCGTTGACGCAGACGTGGGCGTCGGCGCCCTCCTCGCAGGTGTCGTCCGTGCAGGCGTCGCCGTCGGTGCAGTCGGGCGCGGTGCCCGCGATGCAGCCACCGTCGACCAGACTGCAGGTCTCCTCGCCGTTGCAGAAGAGCCCGTCCGAGCAGTACGCGTTGTCGATCTCCCAGCCGCACTCACCCGTTTCCGAGTTGCAGCTGTCGATCGAGCAGTCCACGCCGTCGGAGCAGTCCTTGGCCTCGCCGGGCTTGCAGGTGCCCGCGCTGCAGGCGTCGTTGACCGTGCACATGTCGCCGTCCTCGCAGGCCTCGCCGTCCATGGAGGCGGCCACGTAGTGGCACATCCCCTCGGTGGAACAGAGGTCCTGCGTGCACGGGTTCCCATCGTCGCAGTCCGCGGACGCGTCACACGAGGTGACACCGCAGTCTGCCCAGATGGTGAACGCGCACATGTCGTCACCACTGCCGGGGTGCGTGGCGCACACCGGCGGCATGGACTCGACGACGCACGACTGCACGACCTCACCCGCGGCGATGGCCGCAGCGAGCGCGTCGGCGCAGACCTGCGCACCACCATCGGCGGCACCGGTGTCGCAGCTCACCTCGAGGGCCAGCTGGACGGTACCGGTCGGCGCCGGCGTCTCCGGAGCGGACATGTCGGGCATGTCCTCCTTGGAGCAACCGGTGGCGAGCAGACAACACATGGCGAACATGCTACCGTACTTCATCAACATCTTCATGAGAAAGGACTCCTCTCCAAGCCCCGACTTTCGCCGAGGTATCGATAGACACTTCACCTTCCCAAACAACATGCTTGGGGGATCCGCTACCACGAATTGTGGGTGGAAAACTGCGTAAACTCGCTTACGCCACTCTCCACCCACATCCGGGCTATCGCAGAGAAGAGAGCAAACTATCACAAAAACAAAATCTTGTCAAGACCTCACATCATCTGGCCTTAACATCCCACCTCCTACCTTCAAAACATAAAGGTACGATTTTACTTAATTTTAGGTAATTTTTCTAAACCCAATCGCCTCTTTAGCAAACCGTTTTGCCCCCATCATAGCTCCTCTAAATACGGTGTATTCTCCATAGACATCATTAAGAGAGTCCATGGCCGCGGTAATATGCTCTGTTTTTTGTTCTACAAATAAAGACTGCTGACCCCCATCCCTGCTTAGTCTAGACACCCCAACCCCTAACAATCGGTAAGGATATGGCACTTTTTTAGTAGAAATCATGCGCATTACCGCTTCAAAAATAGCAAAAGAGTCTGTAGTTTTAGGCAAAATATTCTCATGAAGTGAATCTCCTCCCCCGCCCAAACACCGCCAAAAGCAAAAGACTCGCCCAGCTTCTTTACTTTGACGACGCAATCTGCGCCCAACCCGCTCACACATCTTCATCAGTACCGGACGCAACTCCTCCACATCAGTTGTTCTAAATGGCAATGAGTATTGCGCACTAATAGACTTTTGATCTGTTGCCCTGTCAGTTTGCAAAGAATCAGTCTCTACAGCACGCAACTTAGACCACAACACATACCCAGACCGACCAAACTGCTGCACCAGGTCATACATTGGCCGATGATACAACTCATACAATGTGTTAATTCCCATCTTGCGCAGCTTACGCGCAATCCCCGGACCAATTCCCCACGCACTTTCAATATCACGACCAACATACCACTGTGGCAAATCTTGCGGACGCAAGATTACCAATCCGTCCGGCTTCATAGAATCTCCAGCAAGCTTTGCTAAAAACCGAGTTGGCGCCACACCAATAGACGCAGTGATGCGCTCCCCAACTTCTGTGCGCAACCGTTGTTTGATCTCACATGCTAACTCCTGTGCCTGATCCCACGTACGCGCAGACCAATCAATATTAATAAACGCTTCATCAACACTATACTGCTCTACCAAGTGAGAGTATTGTCGACACAATTTCATAAACGCAGCAGAGTATGTTTTGTACGGACCAAAAGAACTCTCTACTGCCTCAACCCACGGACACCGCTGCCGAGCCTCTGCCAGCGTCATCCCAGTCTTAATTTTAAAATCTCGCTTAGCTTCTACAGAGCTTGCCAGTACCACACCCTTAGCACTGTTGTATGCCAACACCACAACAGGCTTCCCTCTAAGCTCTGGCCTCATTTGTTGCTCCACAGAAGCAAAAAATGAGTTCATATCAATGTGCATTATCATAGAAAAGTTATCCACAAATCCTGGCGCTTGACGCCTCATATAACTTCGCTATACTGGTTCTTGTCTCGGATTTCTGAGACTGAAAAACGCCGGGGCGGCACTATTTCGCACGGCGTTTTTCTATTGCAGCCTATAGGATTTGTATTTTTGTTTTTTGTGCCTGGTTACCAGGCTTTTGTTTTACTTTGTTTTTATCAGACCGTACTAAACCTTCTGATCACCGCACGGACAACACCTTGTATGTTTGGATCCCTCACATAAATAGGTTTCATCGTTGCGTTTGCCGGCTGAAGTCTAATACGTGTCTGCTCTCTGTAAAACTTTTTCAACGTGGCATACGCATTGTCCAGGAGCGCCACTACAATATCTCCATTGCGCGGACTTGGATTGCGCTCTACCACTACATAGTCCCCATCTAAAATCCCTTCATCAATCATGGACTCTCCCTTAACCTTGAGCACATAAGAATTAAACGAGTCCACCACAAAGTCAGCTGGCACTGCCACAGTTTCATCTGTGTCATCAATGGCCTCAATTGGTGATCCAGCGGTGATCAACCCAACAAGTGGCAACTCAATAGCATTGGCTTTGCGCAACGCCTTACTGGTTGGCTCAATAGCACGAGCCTGGTTGGCCTCTCTAGTGAGATAGCCTTTATCAATAAGAGCACACACATGCTCATGCACTGTAGACACTGATGACACACCTAGTTCACCAGCAATCTCTTCAAGAGATGGCGCATAATCAAATTGCATGCTGTAGTTCACAACAAAGTCGAGAACTTTTTTCTGTTTTGGGGTAAGCATAGGACACCCAAGTTAAATAAAACGAGTACAGATAAACTGTACCCGAATAAAAACCGAAAGTCAACTTCTGAGTTGGGGATAACTATCCAGCCTCCACTTCCCTAAACTCGATATGCCCTTTTACCACATCAACAATCGCAACAGTATCACTCTTTTTTACAAACTTTTCTGTACGAGCAAATGCCAACGCTGCACGCTCCTCTGTTTTAACTGGGAACACTCGCGACACAACACCCCAATACAGCGCTAAACGCCGCGCATGAGCCGCATCACATGCAGATACCACAATTGGTAGCTCTGGCCTAAATCGTCGCACCTGTGGCGCCAAATGCGCCGCTGCACGTGTCACCACAATTGCACTCACATCTCCCAACCGAGCCAACAATGACGCAATTGCAGACAACTCCGCATTATCCTGCGCCACAACTTGTCTAAGATCAATTGCGTAATCATCAAATGCAGACGCCTCAGTCTCCCTAATAATATCTGCCATGGTCTTCACCGCTTCAACTGGGTATTTTCCAGTAGCAGATTCGCCAGAAAGCATAGTCGCATCTGTGTGATCAATCACTGCATTAGCCACATCAGAAATCTCCGCTCTAGTTGGCCGAGGATTCTTCACCATAGACCCCAACATCTCTGTAGCCACTATCACCGCCTTACTCTGCTTCATAGCCTTGGCAATAATAGTCTTCTGAATCACTGGCACGCGCGCGCTAGTGGTCTCAAGCGCCAAATCCCCACGCGCCACCATAATAGCATCCACCTCATCCAAAATCTCATCAAATCGCTCCACCGCCTCTCGCATCTCAA
>CAYZOG010000012.1:0-3524 GCA_964480225.1 uncultured Gammaproteobacteria bacterium
AGTAGCTTTTATCCGTTGAGCTTCCGCCGTCCTATATCGTACGGTCGGATCACTAGCTCCTGCTTTCGCAACTGCTTGACTTGTCTGTCTTGCAGTAAAGCTCACTTTTGCGCTTGCACGTCCAGCCTGATTTCCATCCAGGCCAAGTGAACCTTTGTGAACGCCTCCGTTACTCTTTGGGAGGCAACCGCCCCAGTTAAACTACCCATCAGGTACTGTCTCTCAGCCCAGTTTCATGGGTCGAGATTAGGATCAACATAGTGTAGGGGTGGTATCTCACTGGCGATCCCGAAGGATCTCCCACCTATTCTGAACAAACAAGACATTGACCCAATACCAAACTGTAGTAAAGCTTCACGGGGTCTTTTCGTCCGGCTGCGGGTATGTCGCATCTTCACGACAATTGCAATTTCACTGAGTCCCTTGTTGAGACAGTGCCCATATCGTTATGCCATTCGTGCGGGTCGGAACTCACCCGACAAGGAATTTCGCTACCTTAGGACGGTTATAGTTACCGCCGGCGTTCATCAGCGCTTCAGATCAAGGCTGCCCCTAGATTGCTCTAGGTTCACCCATCACCTTAACGTTCTGACACTGGCCAGGCATCAGCCCCTATACATCACCTTACGGTTTAGCAGGGACCTGTGTTTTTGGTAAACAGTCGCATGGGCTCTTTCGCTGCGGCCTAGGATCTTACACCTAGGCAAGGCTTATCCCGAAGTTACGCCTGCTGTTTTGCCGAGTTCCTTAACAAGGGTTCTCTCATTCGTCTTGGCACATTACGCGCCCGGTCACCTGTGTCGGTTTGCGGTACGGATACAATACCCATAACATGTTGCCGGCTTTTCTCGGCACCTACTCATCCCTACTCGGTTCCGGCCGAAGCCTTTCCCTCGATCTTGCGAAACTGGAATCCAATAACCAGCTAGCAACTCGTAGATGCGTCACGACAACACTAGAGCATCATAGTTCAGGAATATTAACCTGATGTCCATCGACTACGCCTTTCGGCCTCGCCTTAGGACCGACTAACCCTGGGGCGATTCTCGTTGCCCAGGAAACCTTGACCTTACGACGTGGAAGATTCTCACTTCCATTTTTGCTACTCATGTCAGCATTCTCTCTTCCAAGCGCTCCACCGGCCCTCGCGGGTCCGACTTCAGCGCAGCTTGGAATGCTCTCCTACCGCGACACACAAAAGTGTGCCACCCGTATCTTCGGTATCATGTTTAGCCCCGTTACATTTTCGGCGCGAGGAAACTTGACCAGTGAGCTGTTACGCTTTCTTTAAAGGATGGCTGCTTCTAAGCCAACCTCCTGGTTGTTTCGGTCTCAACACCACCTTTTACACTTAACATGAATTTAGGGACCTTAGATGACGGTCTGGGCTGTTTCCCTTTCGACCATGGAGCTTAGCCCCCACAGTCTAACTCATATACTATTAATCTCTGGTATTCGGAGGTTGGTTAAAGACGGTAGATCGGAAGACCCCCGCCCTCATTCAGTGCTCTACCCCCAGAGGGAACATATATGGCCAGGCCTATACCTGTTTCGGAGAGAACCAGCTATTGCCGAGTTCGATAAGCATTTCACCACTAACCACAGCTCATCCCCGCATGTTGAACGATGCGTGGGTTCGGGCCTCCAGTTCGCTTTCGCAAAACCTTCACCCTGGCCATGGTTAGCTCACCCGGCTTCGGGTCGTGTGCATGCTACTATAAACGGGCTATTCACCCTCGCTTTCACTATGGCTCCAGCCCAAAAGGCCTTAACCAGCAACATACAGCACACTCGCTGACTCATTCTTCAATAGGAACGCTGTCACCCAGAACGAATCTTGGGCTCCAACTCCTTGTAAGTGCACGGTTTCAGAGACTATTTCATCCCCCTCATCGGGGTACTTTTCACCTTTCCCTCACGGTACTGGTTCACTATCGATCATAACGAGTATTTAGCCTTAGGAGATAGTCCTCCCAGATTCCTACAGGATTTCACGTGTCCTGCAGTACTCGAGAAATTCCACCAAGTGAACAACATATGTTTCGTATACGGGGCTATCACCGTCTTTGGCTAGTCTTTCCAGACTATTCTACTACATATGTTGAATCAACTTCTCTACGTATTACGCCGTAGAACGTGGACTCTCACAACACCGACCACCAGCAAGGCCGTAACGCTTTCACAAAGTCATCAATTCAAAAGAAAAAATAACAATGCTTCACTGGTGGGGTTTAGGCTGTTCCGCGTTCGTTCGCCACTACTAACGGAATCGAGACTTTCTTTTTCATCTCAATGGCGTAAACGCCACTAAGAGAAAAAGGAAGTGTGTGTTTCTTTATATTCCTCTAGGTACTAAGATGTTTCAGTTCCCTAGGTCTTCCCTATTGCTCTATGTGTTCAAGCAACAGTACATATGGCTTTCACCATAGTGGGTTTCCCCATTCGGACATCCCCGGATCAAAGCTTGCTTAGGAGCTCCCCGAGGCTTATCGCACCTTGCAACGTCCTTCATCGTCTCGTTATGTCAAGGCATCCACCGTGCACCCTTATTACACTTTACTAAAGCACTTAACGCACTTTAGTTATCTGTTCTAAAACACCGTGTAGTTGTGTTTTAGTTCTGATTGCAATTATCAGATGCAATGTGTCTTGAGTTGTAATGCACTCCTGAAAAGCATCAATGCCCTTGCCTCATGTATAATGCCGAACAAATGAGACCGGTTGCATCTGGTTAAACAGTACTGTGTACATCTGTGGACAGATACACGCAGTACGGTTCAATCTTCCTTTATATAGTAGCGAATTTATCGAACAAAAAATCCCGCTTTCACGGGGCCAAAACAACGGTGCGTTGGCGTTATCCGCGAATGTTTATTGTGGTCAAATTTTGACTAAAATTACGCATTATTGCGAAACATTCTTGAGAAACGCCAGTGGTCCTTACGTCATGCGCAGGACATAGCCGTCTTCGATCTGGGAGTATTGTATAGAATGTGGGTTTTTGTGTCAAGGGATGGGTGTGGAAATGTTGGGGAAAAATGCTTTTTTTGACGAAACCACCTCTTTTTTGGTGTTATATAAGAGATAGGAGGACCAATTGCCAAGAAAAAACCGCCGGAAAACTCGTAATTCTGGCCGTGACCCCAAGCAGGGCCGCGGACGGAAACGAATCAAACCAAAGCCTGGCGATCCGGTGGAGCGGTTTGCCTGGCATGTGATCCGCAAAGAGCGGCTCAAAAAGGAGGTTGAGCCAGGAACTCGCTTTCCTGAGATCAGGGCGTGGTTGGAGGTAACTTGCTCAGCGCTGCTCAAGCAGCTATTGAGAGAGAAGACCACCACCCACCTCTGTCGTCTCGCCAAAGGTGACAACACATCGCGCAAACGACACCAGTTGATCAACAGCGCGATCATCAATGTTCTGGAAGTCATGTCGAGAATTCTCGCCAAATACTCCAGGCGCCGTCTCACTGCCCAGCACTAAAACCCCACGCGCCCGATCTCTTCCGAGGTCGGGTGTTCTGCTA
>CAYZOG010000012.1:3624-6236 GCA_964480225.1 uncultured Gammaproteobacteria bacterium
GCCCAGCACTAAAACCCCACGCGCCCGATCTCTTCCGAGGTCGGGTGTTCTGCTATAAAAGCAAAACACCACTCGTTGAGCGGCGCTGCCTTCTGCTGTCGTGACGACAAGCAGAGCGAAGTAGTTTTTAGTTGCGATGCTGAGCGAGCCACGCGTCGATCTCCTCATTGGACATGCCCAGCCGCAAGCCAAACTCATCCAACTTGTCGTTGACGATACTAGATCGCGCCGGACCGATCTCGTGGAATTTCTCCAGGTCTGCTTCCGTCATGCCCAGAAGCCCTCGGAGCGAGGTTTCTTTGTGCGGCGGCCAACGATGTTTCTCCGGCCCGCATTCAAACATCTTGTTACTGATTGCGGTTGAGATTCGAGTCACAATGGAGCGTGGCACTCCAATGATACCCAAACCTCCGGCAACTCCGTTGTCTTTGTTATCAAGGTTGGCCAGTACCACCTTGAGACAGATACTTCTTTCAGCTTTCATTCTCCCTCCAATCACACGGCCCATTCCGTGATGGTCCAAACTACTATGGCTGAGAAGGTTCGTCAATACAAAAACCGCGCAGCTTGTTTGCTACACGGCCTTGCTTGGGCGTCATGCCCAGTTGTACCGGCGCGAAGTGTGGCACCGGCCGGAACGTGAATCACTCCACGTCCCAAGAGACCAGTCGATCGACGTAGAGCCCTTGATGCTCATCGCCGTTGAGGCATTGGTTGACCTCGAAGGTCAGATGATAATCCAACTTCTTGGTTTGCTCGTCGTCCATTGGGTTATAGAAGTCAGCCAGCCATTTTGAGTTCTTGTTGTTGAACTCGTAGAGGCAGTACCTCACCTTCTTACCCATAACCACATGGGTTTGTCGAGCTTCCGGAATAGACTCCGGGTGATCGTGGAGCTTGGCCCAGGTATTCACCTTAGCCACATCCACCACCTTGACCTCCACCATATACGTAAGGTGTCGAACCTTTGGATTGGTGGTTATTGGGTTAACCGCAGACTCGACCGCAAACACGGTCGGCACCTTGAAGCAGTTGTCCCAACAGAACGCGACAACGCCCACGTCCTCAATGTTCCCGTCGTCGTCGTGAGTGACCACAAGAACGTTGCTGTGCATGTACATCGATTTTGTGCTGTACTCCAACCATGCCGAACTGGTGAACAACAGCGCAATGAGTGCCACGAATCCCTTTGCGATCCACAGCAGTCGTCGCTGGGCAGGTGTTCTGAACGCCACCGTCTGCGTATCAATGTCGTCACTGAGGACGTCAGGTCGACTCCACACCCAAAAAAAGAACGCGCCCAGCACTAGCAGAACCCCCACCAGGAGCACTGGTGGCAAGAAGCTGTGCTCAAAAACGAATGCTCTAAACCACTCTGTCATCTTCTCCCTCCAAACACACACGGACCATTCCGTGATGATCTACCCTACTACTTTTGAGAGGGTTCGTCAATCACAACCACACTACTCCCACCATGATTTTCCACCTCCCAAGCCGCAACTAGCGGATGCTCGCTCAACGCTTTATGAACGGCCCGCATTAAAATCCCCTCGCCAACGCCGTGAATGACGCGGCAATAATTTTCGCCAGCTGCATACAAATGATGCACATGCTGGTCGAGTAAAACTAAAGCACCGGCAACTGAATCTGCCTCATGCAAATCAATTACCGGCGCCTGCTCATCCAACTGCGCCGCCAGAAGTGTGGCGCGGATGTCCATTTATTTTCTACCTGTAAACTGTGTGAATGACTCAAACGCACGCAAGATCTCAAGCGGAATCGCAAAGATCACGGTGTTGCTCTGGTCTGAGCTAAGGTCATTCAAGGTATTGAGGGTTCGCAAATGAAGCGCACCAGTCTGCTCTGACAACGTCTTAGCCGCATTTGCCAAGTTCTCCGCAGCAGTAACTTCACCACTAGACTTAATGATAACCGCACGACGCTCACGTTCTGCCTCCGCCTGCTTTGCAATCACACGCTGCATGTCATCCGGCAAAATCACATCCTTCAACTCCACAGACTCCACATCAATTCCCCAAGGATCTGACGCAGCGTCCACAATTTCTTTAATCTTTTTAGCAGCTTCAACACGGTTTGCTAACAGTTCATCCAGTTCCATCTCACCAACCACATTACGCATGGTGGTTTGTGCCAACTGACTTACCGCATGTCTAAAGCGCTCCACCTCAAGAATTGCCTTAGCAGCATCTTGAACCTTATAGTAGATCACGGCGTTAATCTTTGCGGAGATGTTGTCCTTGGTGATGGCCTCCTGAAACGGAACGTCCACCGCCTTAACACGCATGTCCACTTTGGTCATGCTTTGGAACACTGGAATGATAAGTCGCCATCCAGGATTCACAGTCTTGGTGTACTTACCAAGCATGAATTTTACTCCTCGCTGATACTCGTTCACCTGACGAATACTAATGAGGACAATGAATACAATAATTCCGAGTAATACGGGCATATGGTTTTGATTAGTATGAGTGAAGCTTAACTCTGGATGGGGGTTTGGTCAAGAAAACAAAAAACGCCTATGAGGCGTTTTTTATAAATGTACCGCGGGCGGGACTTGAACCCGCACACCCGAGGGCACCAGTTCCTAAGAC
>CAYZOG010000012.1:6336-15982 GCA_964480225.1 uncultured Gammaproteobacteria bacterium
ATGTACCGCGGGCGGGACTTGAACCCGCACACCCGAGGGCACCAGTTCCTAAGACTGGCGTGTCTACCAATTCCACCACCGCGGCAATGTGGTGGCAACAGTAAACCATTTCTAGAGAAAAGTTTCAAGAGGCCACAGTTTTTCCAAAATCATTCCACACTACCCCGTTGACACAGCCCAAACTCGGCCGTATAATCCGTTAACGTCTTCACAACAGAATCCATGTTTGTCTGTTGTGAATCTCACTCACTAATTCACATTTCTAGTATGAACTCTCGCTTAGTACGCGTGATTGTTTTGTGCGGCCTACTGTTTGGATTGGGTGTTTCCGACACTGTGTTTGGTGCAACAGATCTCACTGATGTAGATCTCCCAACCTTATGTAGCAGTTTGCAGCATGACTCTACAGTTATCCTTTCCGAATTTTCTCCAAACCCTGAATCCGGAGAAAAAGAATGGGTAGAGCTTTTCCTTTCACAAGGACAGGCTGTGCTTCTTGATGGATGGGAGCTCCATGACAGCTCTGGAAAGATTGCCAGTCTGTCTGGAATTCTAACTGCGGACAATCCTTATCATGTTGTAGAGCTATCCAGTGCAAAACTAAACAATGGCGGTGATGATGTCACCGTGAAAGATTCGACAGGAAAAGTTATAGACACAACAACGTACACACAACCTATAGAAAAGACAGAAACGTATGCCTTTGATGACACAACCTCTGAATTCAGAATTACAACCACACCAACCAAAGGAGCGGAGAACTCCATCACGGCTCCAGCGGAAGAAACAGAAACGGATCCACCGGCAAGCAATCAAGAGACTGCTGCAAGCGCTGGGGAATCAGAATCTGATGTTTTACAAGGAGCTGACTCTCAGACAGGTGCGAC
The DNA here is from genome assembly GCA_964480225.1 of uncultured Gammaproteobacteria bacterium. Classification (GTDB taxonomy): domain Bacteria; phylum Patescibacteriota; class Patescibacteriia; order Magasanikbacterales; family JBBTQS01; genus CAYZOG01. The sequence goes on from CAYZOG010000012.1 coordinate 7,224, forward strand.
GTCAGTAAGTGCCGCCCCGGCGTACGTACCACTGAAGGACATTCCTGATCTTGAGCTTGGCACTATGCTGACCACCAAAGGTGTGGTTTCAGTTGAGCCTGGGGTGCTTGGCTCGCAGTTCTTTTACATCAATGGATCTGGGATTCAGGTCTACATGTTTTCAAAAGACTTTCCCGCTCTTCAGCTTGGTGACGAAGTTGCGGTGACTGGAGAACTGTCCACCAGTAATGGAGAGCTGAGAATTAAAACCAAAACAAAAGACGACATTGTAGTGATTGGAACTAAGGAGCTGATTCCGGAAGTTCTGGCAATTGAAGAAATCTCGCAAGATCATGTTGCAGAGTTTGTGCAAACTTCAGGCGCCATCACTGAAAAGACCAGCAGTCACTTGTTTGTTGATAACGGCGTCGCAGAGCTGAAGATTAGCACTAAGGCGTTAACTGATGTGCTGTCTGGGCTTTCACTGGAACAAGATGTTGTGGTTAGTGGGATTGTTAGGCCGCGTTCTGATGGGTTGTCACTATTTCCTCGCGGGGATTTTGACATCATGTTGGCTGTTACCAGTTCTACCCCTGAAGTTACAACAACTACACCTGCTGTAGTTCCTGGAAATGGAGATACGCCAGCTAGTGACTTAGAGCTACCCATGTTTCAAAGCGCGCTGGTATTAATAGGAAGTGGTGTGCTGTTAGTTTTCTTTAGAAAACAACAAAAGGCAGATCAACCAAAACTACCCTTGCCCGCCGCCAACCCAGTTGTGATTAAAACTGGAATGGAGGGACGGATCACAGAGTTAGTAGCACTACACGCAGATCTGAAAAACTAAAAGTGGTATACTTGCGGCATAGTAATCCCTTTTCTATGCCGCAAAAAACCATTTTTGTAACTCGTGAAATCCCAGCTGCGGGATTGAATCTTCTTAAGAAGGAGAAAAACTTTAAAGTTGTTGTTTGGAAAAAGAAAGAAGCCATTCCCTATAAGACGCTTTTAAAAAAAGTTAAAGGTGCAGACGCAATTCTTTCTCTACTTACAGAAAATATTTCTGACGAAGTTTTAGATGCAGCAGGAGACAAACTGAAAATCGTAGCCAACTATGCAGTTGGTTTTAATAATATTGATGTAGAGGCGGCAAAGCAACGTGATGTTGTTGTGACCAACACCCCAGGCGTTCTAACACACGCGGTTGCAGAACACGCAATCACTCTAATGATGGCTGTTGGCAAAAGAATCGTAGAGGCAGACAAGTTTACTCGCGCAGGGAAATATAAGAGTTGGCAGCCAATGTTGTTGCTCGGGTCAGAGTTTAGAGGAAAAACACTTGGAATTGTTGGCGCAGGAAGAATTGGAAGTCAGACAGCCCACATTGCGCATCACGGTTTTGGGATGAAAGTTCTATACCACAACCGATCAGTAAACAAAGATCTAGAAAAAAGTACGGGCGCTAAAAAAGTTTCACTAAACCAGCTCTTGAAGAAGAGTGATGTGGTGAGCTTGCATGTTCCGCTTTTGCCAAGCACTAAATATCTGATTAATGATGCGGAGCTAGCACTAATGAAGGACAGCGCAATCTTGATTAACACTGCGCGTGGTCCAGTTGTGAGAGAGAAAGCGCTTTTGAAAGCGCTGAAGAAAAAGAAAATCCGCGGGGCAGGAATTGATGTGTTTGAATGTGAGCCAAAGATTGACTGTGACACCAGAGACAACCTGGCTTTGAAGAAAATGGACAATGTTGTACTTACTCCGCACATTGCATCTGGAACACAAGAGGCCCGTGATGAAATGGCAAGAATCGCGGCAAGAAATATTATTGCAGTTTTGAAAGGAAAGAAAGCAGAGACTCCAGTTTCAGTTTCATAAAAAAAGAGAAAGGGCTGCCAGTTCTGACAACCCATTCGGGTGCGCGTAGCGCGGTGTAGTTGTGCGCCTACGCGGAAGGAAGGAGCACTACCAGCCGACAGGCATCGAGAGCCACGGCGGGAGGCCATCGCTCTTCGTCGAGGCCTCCGGACTGCTCACGCGCGGAGCCCACACAGCGGGACGACTCCAACGTCGCAACTCGGCCACCTCAGCCGGTGTTTGGATCGTGGTCGGATCGACGTTGGTCTCATCGACAAAAGGCACGGTTCCTTCACTCTGATTCATGTGATCTCCTCACCATCTTCTACCCAGATTCTGGGCCTCCATCTCGCACCACGCGAGACAGAGGGCAAAACCCGGACTAACTAAAACCGCCGCGGTTTCCCGCGGCGGTTAGTTATCGTTCAATATAAGACTAACTATGCTGCGGGACAGGACCATTCCAAATCACAAAGAGGACCTTGGCCAGAAGGACAATGTCAAAGCGCTTATATTGTGATTGCATGTTTGCAGTCATAGTTTTGTATCTGATATCTACGTTACCTGGACTAGTTTTGACTGTCAACAAACGTATCCACAGCCATGGCATTTTGCACAAAGTCCTTTACCACTCGATAAAACAATTCAATACTCTCAATGCTTACATACTCACCTTCAGAGTGATGTCCGCCACCTTCTGGCTGTGCGACAATTGCCGGAATACCCATCTTGGTATAGAACCGCGCATCTGATGAACCATTTTCAGAATGAAACTCCGGAGTTTTTCCGTTGTTCTCCAACGCTTTGCAGTACGCCTGCACCAACGGATGATTTACGTCAGTCCACATTGCATCACTCTCAATATCAACTTCAAGCTCGACATTATCCGGAAGTGCTTCTTTTACTCGATACAACACATCATCAAGAGTTTCCTGTTCTGTAAATCTAATGTCACAAAACGCAGTTGCCTCTGCTGGTACCTGGTTAGTGGCAGTTCCACCTTTAATCTTCCCAACTGTAAATGTGGTTCCCCACGGCTGGTCTGCTGTTGGATTTGGGAACACTGATTCCAACTGAACTAGCGCATGCGTCAACTTCATAATTGCATTGTCTCCCTTCCATGGGACAGAACCGTGTGCAGAAATTCCATGCGCAATCACTCTAAAGTGAATGAGACCTTTTTGCTTCTGAATAATTTGGTCTGGAGCTTGTCCACCGTCCGGCACTAGCACAACACCTGCTAAGTAATCTTTCTTAATCATGTGCTGAACTCCGTAGAATCCTCCAATCTCCTCATCGGTGGTAAGCAACAACGCAACATCTTCATCTCCTTCTGCAATATCTTTCATTACCTGCATCATGACCGCATTCCCACTCTTCATATCTAACGAACCTCTCCCGTAGATTCTTCCATCCCTTACTTGTGGATCAAACGCGTGATCTTCTGCATCTACAACATCCAGGTGACCATTCAACAATACTCGTGGCTTGCGAGTTCCTTTAGACACATACACTGAATGCACACCCTTGTGCTCATGGTGTTCAATAGTGAGTTCTGTGTTTTCAAAAAATTCTTTTACAAATCTAACACACGCCGCAATCTCATCTGGGCGATCATGTGTTGTTCTAAATTTCAACAACTTCAATGTTAAATCTACTAATTGGTTTTGCATACAATATAATTCTCTCCTACTGACAACTCATGTTATCAGCACAAGGGAATGGGCGCGTGACGCACCCATTGGTACTGCTGTTGTGACCACCACTGGTGGTCGGGTCGTCTAGGCGGCCCTTTTGTTGAAGCCGTCCAGAACGTTAAGGGTTCTTGCCCTGAGACGCCGAGCCCGAGCCTGGTGATCCTTGCCCTGAGCTGCGACCAGGACACCAAGCTTTCGCTTGCCATCCTTGTCCGCCTCACCAAACGGCGGGGAGGTAACGAACGCACCATCTTGCCCGTTCCAGTGACAGCCGTCGCGCGTCAGCTCGTGACACACGTCGTCAAGCATGACGTCCGCCGGAACGTACACACCATCATGCGCCGTGACCGTTGCGTTCTGCAGGTCCACACCCAGAGCCTCTGCTGCGGCCATGTGCATGTACGGTGCGACATCGCGGACGTTGGCCTCCACCCACTGGATTTCTCCAGTTACCGGATCCACGATGCTGTCCAGACTGAACGGACCAACGTAGCCCTGCTTCGCCAGATACTCGCCCCAGCACAGCGCAACATACGCCATGGTCTGGGTCTGCTCATCCGTGAGCAGCGGATCTGATGAGATGACGGGACCGGCGTAGACGCCCTTGTCAAAGATCTGGTGCGTGTTGTACAAGATCTTGACCGAACCGCCGGGGAACACCTCGCCAGTGACTGACGGAGACTCTTTCCACTGAGTCCAGGGCGCGACGATAACTTCTTCGTTTCGCCACACCGGATCTCCATCAACCAAGAGAGATCTCACGTAGTCGCCCACCCCGGGGTAGCCGAGTCGTGCTGCCTCCGTTGGGTTCACTCGCGCAGAGCCGCAACCACCAGCACCTTCAGCCAACCGCATCGACACGTCATTGCGCCGACGCCATGCCTGCATGAACGCCTGGTGAACCTGCATCCGACCGTGAACAATGACCGTCTCATCCGGAACCGGAAAGCCATTCTCCCAGCACCACCGGACAAAACGCGCCTTGTTGTTCAGCCGACGGACCAAGCTCAGGTTGAGCAGTTCAGTCGACGGACCGTACAGCGGAAGCGCAACCTCCTTTGCCAGCGCAACCACATCCGGGCTGTGCATGAACGCAAACATGGTGGCATCACCACCTTCCTCAGCCAACCGAGCAAGCTCGGCTTTGAGCACCTCATCCTGAAGCGCACTTCTGGCCTCGTCGTACGGAACGGTCTTGTGACCAATCACGCGAACGTTTGGAACTGGACGATGACGGCCCATGTAGCTCAGGTAGTCAGCACCCGGATGAACCGGGAGCACAACGGTTGACCCGCGACCACCTCGCTGTACAGAACGCAGCGACACCTTCATGAGCACTGACGCATCCTCTCCAGAAACGCCGTCGTGGCTGATGGCAGGCGCAACAGAGGAGAAATACACCCCTCCAGAACCTACCAAAAAGCTGTGGCCAGCGTGCGACACGGCAATCCGCGGCGCAGCCTGACCTGTTACTGGAACAACTGACATGGGTAACCCTCCTACTTAGCTTCCCACTTAGACCAAAGAACAGAATTGTAGCCCCATCATAGGGACATGATTCTGCACACAATCATCTCCCCACCATAAGAAACAAAAAACACCACTTTGCAGTGGTGCTGCACACGCGCTATTCGCTATGCATGACACCGCTGCCCCACCCAAATAATGAGACCAATGCTGAGCACGACCTCCATAATGATGCTTGGCAGCTGTGTGATGCTTGCGCGTTTCATATATACCGATAGTACTGCAGGATATTTTGACTGTCAAATAAAAACAGGGACTGACGAATGTCAGCCCCTGGAAGGGTGGGTGTTACCCCGGCGTCACCGGATCAGAACGGGAGGTCCCCGTGACCGTCGTAGCGACCGTTGCCACCGTGGCGGCCCGTGCCCCAGTTGCCCCGGCGGCCCGTGCCCATGCGATGGGTCTTGGGGTTCTTGGGACCGGTCTGCGTGATGGGCCACTGAGTGGTGCAGCTGTTGTTACCCATGATTCTCTCCTGAATGATCTGGGTGGTTTGCGTCTGACAACGACCTGCCGTCAGAACTGAATCAAGCATACCGCCGCCACGGGAGAGCGTCAATTTTTAGCTAAATTTAGGAAAATAAGGTATCACAACAGTACTCAGTCACCTGAGCTCAAACAAAAACTGGCGTGTAGATAGATATGCATGGTCGTATTTCTGCGTATTTAAGTGCACGTTTAGCTTGAGAAGACCCACTTCACCGCCTAGACTTCCGACACAACAAAAACTGAAGTCCATCAAATGAATGCAGATGCAGACAAAAGCTCATTGGAAGGCTCCAGCACATACCAAAATACGCCAAAAGGTAGTGTGGAAGCCTCCAACAAGCCTTTCTCTAGCGTATTTAAAAGCAAAAGGCTCGCCGTGAGACGTGGCGAGCCTGGAAATATGTAAACAAATCCTTATCTATGGCTCGCAACGCAAAACACTCATCTTACGATGAGTACGCGGAGAAAACCATGTAGGGTAATTGAATTGTTCAATTTGTGTTTCCATAGAAAACGCCCTTCGCTTCCCTCAACCACAAAAGTGATTCAGAAAAATGAAGGGCGTATTTATTTGAATTGAGTATACGGGCCTAAGCGGAAAGTGTCAAATTATGCGCGAGCAAGGAATTCGACATAAATCTCATACAGATCCACCAAGCTATCAATGTTCATCCACTCATGCTCACTGTGCTGATCACCTGACACTGGCCGAGAACAAATCACCGGCACACCAACCGCAGAAAAGTATCGACCGTCATTAGCGCCACAACTTGTGGTGAACTCCACATCACGCTTCAGCCGAGCCTTCACCAAATCTCGATACAACTGCAGATATCCATTTCCCTCTTCTGTATATCCAATCTGCCCCTCCTCCAAAATCTCAATACTGCACGGCGCGGCCGCAGCTTTCAACTTCAACAAAAACTGTTTTGGGTCTGTTGCCTCAGTCAGTCGCACATCCAAAATCCCCCACGCCTCATCTGGAATCTGATTCACACTTCCGCCACCACCAACCTGACTAAACGTAATGGTGTCAGTCCACTTGTCCGGAACCATAACCTCTGGAAACAATTCCCGAACCTTCCCATACGCCACCACCAATCGCTCAATAGCATTCTCTCCCAACCATGGCCGAGCCCCGTGCCCGCTCACCCCCTGCGCAACAATTCTAAAAATCCAAGACGCCTTGTTACGGTTCACCACTCGCGCTGGATGATCACCACCATCTGGAACAATCACCACCTTTGCGCGATACCCAATGTCTTCAACTAAATGCTTCACTCCATCAAACCCGCCGGTCTCCTCATCTGTGGTCACCATGAGCGCAATATTCTTGTCTGGATTCTGCTTAAGACTTTCCACAAACGCATGCAACATAGCGGCAATTGGTCCTTTCATGTCACACACACCACGGCCACGCAAAATCTCGCCATCAAGTTGCGGCTCAAAAGAATGATCATGCGCAGACACCACATCTAGGTGCCCAACAAACATCACGTCTGGCTCCAATGTGTCTTGCGTACTAATCACCGCAGACGGCTTATCACCGGAGTTGTACTCTTTTACTGTCAGGTTAGGAATTTCCTGCGCACAAAAGTTCACACAAAAATCCACCGCGCGCTTCAACTCGTCCGGCCGGTCTTCTGTAGATTTAATTTTCACCAACTCTTGTGTGGTGTGTAAAAGTTTAGCTTTCATTGAGGTTCATTTTAGTCAGTGTTTTCTCTAACCACTCTGGCGAATCCGTCTCTGCCTTTGCCCGAGCAACAACATACTTCACCGCGTTTTCTCTTCTGTGCTCCTTATCTTCTTGATCATAGAACCGCCCAATCACCAGCGGCACTTGCAGATCTAAAAATTCGTACTGGAGTTTTTCCCGAAGGATGATATCTAAGTCCTCCATTCCATACGCACCTTCATAATCATCGCACCACACATCAAACTCTGGACCGTTTTCAAACTTGGCCAGATCATACAGCGCTCCAGTGTTTAATGGATGTTTGAAATATGATGGTGGCAACTGGAAAGGTTCGTTATTTTCTAGCACACCAGTGAATGTTGTTCCCACAACTGCGTTGTCTGTAAGCGCGCTTTGCATTTGCGTCACGTGATCCTGTGTGAGAAGTGCTTCTACTGATGCGCACAGCACCTGTGTGATCTTTTCGTCCTCACGAACCTTCTGCACTCCAGCATTCAGCGCTCGACATGCAGAAAAGTTTTCAGTAATTGAAACCACTTCCAATCTGTCGTCCGTAATCTGCGCAAGCTGGCCAGTAATCACACCTGGGTCAAACGTGTCATTGACCACAATCACCAACTTACCAATTGGCATTTCAAGCCAATCCTTGGTTCGCTCTAAAACCGCCGGATTGTTATTCCATGCCCGCATGAGCACGGCCACGTTTTGAAGGGAATTCATATGGAAAGAGATTATCATGGTTTTTGCGGGAATACAAAAACCGCTCTACAGCGGCTTTTGAACTCTTATTTCTTTTTCCAGCGCGGTGCAAACCCAATCATGAATGTGAAGAATTTTGCGAGTAGCGGATTCATACCGCTCTTGCGCATACCCTCGTAGCTGATCTTTTTAAACTCATTCACATCATTGCCTTTGTATGTGAACTCCCCATTCACATAACAATAACTGCAGTGCTTGTCTGACTCTGGTTTCCCAGGATCTTTTGCAAGCGGCATCAGGCAACTTTCGCAATTCTTTGCTTTTGTGCTCATACCTTGAGGTTACATATTATATCTATAGTGTACCGCATTCAATGTAATACAAAAACCGCCTCGCGGCGGCTTTGTCTTTGTCGGAGTGAAAGGACTTGAACCTTCGACCCCCGCGTCCCAAACGCGGTGCTCTAGCCAACTGAGCTACACTCCGAGCGAGCAAAACAAAATGCTAGCATTTTGTTTTTGCGAGCGAGGAGTGTGCTATGAGTACCGCTCGGAGCGGTACGAATTGCTACACTCTCATCTCACAAACTCTTGTGCCGGGGGAGAGAATTGAACTCTCGACACGAGGCTCTTCAGGCCACTGCTCTACCACTGAGCTACCCCGGCGTAATGATTTCGTAAAGATCCTTTTGTCTATTTACAAAAAATGTGGACCCGAGGAGAGTCGAACTCCTGACCTCCGCAGTGCAAATGCGGCGCTCTACCAACTAAGCTACGGGCCCAAATAATGCGTGAATACTATATCGAATAGTG
>CAYZOG010000012.1:16082-18233 GCA_964480225.1 uncultured Gammaproteobacteria bacterium
TTTTAAAAAATGGGGTAGTGTCCAAAACAGCTACACAGCTGTAACTTCCAATCCACAGAGACCACCTCAGAGGAGGACGACCAATGGTGTACGACACCACGCGCGGATCCCCCGGGGCCACCCAGTGCCCCATGCATTCGATGTATTCGAGCTTCTTCGGCGCCGGCGCGCCGCGAACGGCCAGTGAGATGACGGCGGCCGGCCGCGACGACCTCGACGACCTGATGCGGATCGCCATGGTCACCTGACCGACGGGCGCCGCCGGGGTGGTTTCTATGAACTGATGCGATGACTGTTTTGCACCTGCAAGGGTTGCTATCAGCATCTTCCAAGCTTGCGACTGTGTCGCCATGGCTTGTTCATCAGTCTTTGTCCCGCGTGGGACAGTGAGAAACCACCCCAACGGGGATTGCAAAAAGCACGTCACCTTGTGACGCGCCATGCGATCCCCGTTTTTATTTTCTATTTCTCCCAAAGATACTCGTCCTCACCTTGCTCCTTATTAATCCAACGCGCCAAGGTGAACAAGCAATCACTCATTCTATTCAAGTACGGAATAATCTCATCTCCAATTTCATCACGTCGTCCAAGTGCCAACACCACTCGCTCCGCACGACGGCAGACCGTTCTCGCATAATGCAACTGAGCTGCAATCACAGAAATACCAGGCAAGATAAACTGCTTCAGCTCTGGCAACCCTTCTGAAAACGCATCAATTGTTTTTTCCAAAAAATCCACGTGCTCTTTTCCAACCTGCGGAATAGACTCACGAGCCTTGTCCTCAGTAGTTGCCAAGTCCGCACCAACCGTAAACAACTCATTCTGAATGCGACGCAACACGTAATCCAATTTAGTAACTGATTCCAGGTGTTCTTTCTTCTCTTCTCGTCTTACTTCCGCCCGAACCACACCAATAATACTATTGAGCTCATCAATCATCCCAATAGCCTGCATTCTGATGTGATCTTTCCCTACACGACCTGAGCCGTACAAAGAAGTCTCTCCCTCATCTCCTGTTCTTGTATAAATCTTCATAAAGTTGAATTCGCCCCAAACCTATCTTATCTGAACTGCTTAGTCAATGGTTGATGCAGCTAGGGTTATTAGCTTCTGGTACAATCCGCAGCAACACAGAATGATGATCCAAAACTGTTGCGAGGACATAACAGACGCGCCTTTCGGCGCGTCTGTGTGTACCAGAAGCTATTTATAATCCTAGCTGCAACCCATTGAGTTACCGCAGTTCAAACATCGATAGCATGAACCATTTCTCACGGTAATGTGACCACACGTGTCACACAATGGTGCGTCTCCCATCATCTCATCAAGCAACGCATCCATTGCTGACCCACCAGCTGCCACACGAGAATCGTCTGCCTCTGCAGTAGGTTCGTCAACAACTGGAACATCTGCTGGAGCTGGTGCAGTTGCCGCAGCTTCTGCCTTAGCTGGAGTAAACAACTTCTCCTGACCTTCAGCTACTGGAACCACGCCCTGTGCTTCCTCACGCTCCTGTACAACTTGCTTCATTGCTGCTGCACGCTGCAACTGTGTTCCCTTTGGTGGAACTTGAACCAAATCAGTTCTTCCTAGATATTCCATTGCCAACACACGGAACACGTAGTCAATCACAGAAGTACACATCTTCACATTTGGGTGATTGGTGAACCCTGACGGCTCAAATCGAGTGAAGGTGAACTTCTCTACATACTTCTCTAGTGGTACTCCGTACTGCAATCCATATGACACAGCCACTGCAAAACAGTTCAGGATTGATCGGAATGCAGCACCTTCACGGAACATGTCAATGAAGACCTCACCAATCTTTCCGTCTGCGTATTCACCAGTTCTAATGTACACCTGCTGATTTCCAACCTGTGCCTCAATGGTAATTCCAGATCGCTTCACAGGCAGCTTTCTTCTAGCCTGCATGATCTGCTCTCCATCACAATCATGATTAATGATTGCATCCACCATGTCCGTCATTGCACTCATTGCTTCTGCTGGAGTTGTTGCCTTTGCAACTGCCTCCTCTGCTTGTGGCGCCTCTGCTGCAACCTCTTCACCCTCTTCTGTCTTAGCATCTTCACGCTGCTCTGAGTCTGACTTGGTTGCCAACGGCTGTGACAACTTACATCCGTCACGGTACAA
>CAYZOG010000013.1:0-17165 GCA_964480225.1 uncultured Gammaproteobacteria bacterium
TATCTGGTTCAGCTGGGTCATACATTGAAAGCCGAACCTTCAAATCACCAAACCCGACCGCTTTGTAAAAATCATTCACAATCTCCCAGATGTTAAGCATTTCTTCTTTCACCTGAGAATGACGGCAGAACACGTGCGCATCATCTTGGGTGAAGGCTCGCACACGGGACAGCCCATGCAACTCACCAGTCTGCTCATCTCTGTAGCACATGGTGGTGTTGGCGTATCGCTGCGGCAAGTCACGGTAACTAAACTGCCGACGATCAAAAATCTGTGTGTGGTGCGGGCAATTCATTGGCTTCATTGCAAACTCGTGACCCTCGCGGGTTGTAATTCTAAACAGTTCGTCACTAAACTTTTGCCAGTGCCCACTTGTCTCGTACAAATCCTTTTTAGTAATGTGAGGAATTTCTACACGCTCATATCCTTTTGCCCTTCGCAAAGACCACACAAACTCATCCAACACATGTCTAACGCGGGTTCCGCGCGGTGTCCACAACGGAAGACCAGGCCCAACCAACTCTGAGAACACAAACAGATCAAGCTCTTGTCCAAGCTTTCTGTGATCTCGCTTCTTTGCCTCTTCCAACATTGCCAAGTGCGCATCCAACTCCTCTGCAGTCTCAAATGCCACACCATAAATTCTGGTCAGCATGTCATTGTTTTCATCGCCACGCCAATACGCTCCAGCAACCCGAGTCAGCTTAAACGCTTTTGGATCAATCTCACGCGCACTTTCTACGTGCCCACCCCTACACAAATCAGTGTAATCACCTGATGTATAAAATGTCAGTGTCTGTCCTTCTTCTGCAAACTGATCAATCAATTCCAGTTTGTATTTGTTGTCCGCATAAAATTCCTTAGCCTCCTCCGCGGTCTTTTCTGCACGCTCAAATCCTTGCCACTGCTGCAAGATCTTCTTCATGGTCTTTTCAATTTTTGGCAGATCCTTGTCTGAGATTGGAGTAGTGAACGCAAAGTCATAATAGAATCCATTCTCAATTGCCGGACCAATCGTGCGCTTAGCATCTGGATACAACTTAAGTACCGCAGCTGCCAAAAGGTGCGCGAGTGAATGCCGTAAGTGGCCAAGTTCTTCTGCGTTTTTCATACCAAAAAATAAATAGAGTACGGAACAACCGTACACTATTTATCAGGCTTATGCAATGGATTATTCGTCCAAAGAAACCGTAGCATCCTCAAATTCCACCTCTACAACTCCACCAACTGTTGGAATAGACTTAATCCAGTATGGGAAGAAATCAATATGAGACTGAATGTAATCAAACTCGTCCAGTACTGCAATGATCTGCTCCACCTCAAGCGCATTTTTGCCAAGGAAATTTGGCTTAGCAAAAATCTCTGCATCTGGATTTACGAGTTTTCTCATCTGAGTCAAAATTGAAAGCTGCGCCCGTCCAGTAGCTGCATCATATGACTCCACTCTCACGCTTGGACCTTGTGATGGCATCTCCAGCAATACGTAGTTTGGCACTCGCTCCTGACGCAACCGCGCCTGGATCACCTCTTGCAACTCTGCATCTTGATATCGAGCCACCACTGCATTAGCTTTGGCAGTCACAGTAAATGATTCTACGTCTTCACCAATCTCTGCGTTGCGCTCAATCTGCAATCCATCAAGTGAAATAGCAAACCCATCTAAATGTGATGCTGCTGGATTTACTGCAGCCTCTGCCACACCTTGTGCTTCTGTCAACAATCGCTCTCGCATTTCCTTTTCTGCATTTTGCATGTCTTCTGGTGAGATCACTCCACGCTCTACCACTCCACCAGACAACTCCTCAACAGTTGCAGCGTAGATCTTATCTTGTAGCGGCTCCCACAACCCCGGAATAATAAACTGCCCAGCTCCCATTGCAGATCCTGCACCAGGAACATCCGCATAAATTGGCACATCAACAATCTGTCCTCCAGCTGGAACCACCACACTTTCATCCAATCGGTACAAAACCCCATCTTCAGACAACAGTCGAGTGGTCTTTACTAGCGGCTGATCCTTACTAAAGTCATTGATGATAGTAACCGTTCCAGTAATTGGCACTTCTTCTTGAATTGTTCCGCTTGGACTAAACTCATCCTCTAACAACACCTCTGCAACATCAATCAAACCGGCAATAGTTTTCTCATCTCCTCGCTCTGGAGCCAAAGACAACACGTCTGCAAATGTATATTGCTCTGGAGAGTAACTAATGGTCACTGTTGCCCGTCGAACTGAAGTAAAGAAGATTGCCGCAAACAACACCACCGTAATGATGAAGAACCCAACCGCAATATTTCTATAAAATCCAATGTGCCTATCCTCTCTTGGCAAAAAGTCCTGCTCATCATCTACAGTTTGCAGAACAATTGTTGCGCGCTTTGGCGCTTTTGGTGCAGCAGCTTTCCGAGTCTTCTTAGCAGCCGGCTTCTTGGCCACAGTCTTCCGCTTTGTTGCTGGCTTTTTTGCAGCAGCACGCTTACGCGTTGTGGTAGACGCGCGTTTTGTCGTTGTCTTCTTCTTGGTTGTTGTCTTTTTTTCTGGCATATCCCCCTTAGTATACCTTAAACAGACACGCGGAACACTTCATCCAATGAAGTGACTCCTTGTGCGGCTTTCAAAATTCCATCAGTAACCATCGGCACCATTCCATCCTGCATCGCAATTTGCATCAATTGATGCTCTGCAACCTGGTTACCACTGATTGCATCTTTAATTGCGTCTGTCATGCTCATGATTTCAAAAATTCCCATTCTTCCTTTGTACCCAACTCCACCACATGCTTCACATCCAGACTCATTTGCACCAAACCATGTTGCCTGTGCCATATCAAACTGCACTTCACTAGACGGAGCCAACGCTGCAATATGCTCTTGAACCTTTGCCTGCATTTGCTCATCCAACTGCACAGATTGTTTACACTCATCACACAACCGCCGAACCAATCGCTGCCCCATGATGATGTTTAATGAAGGTGCAAGCAAGAACGGCTTAACTCCCATTGATAGGAATCGAGCAATTGCACCTGGCGCACTGTTAGTGTGAATTGTTGAAAGCAACAAGTGACCGGTCAAAGATGCTTGAATAGCAATCTCTGCAGTTTCCAGCTCACGAATCTCACCAACCAATACAATATCTGGGTCTTGTCGCAAGATTGATTTCAATCCTTTGGCAAAAGTATAGTCCTTTCCTGCTTCAATCTGAGACTGCGCAATTCCGTCCAGCTTATATTCGATAGGATCTTCAAGAGTGATGATCTTTACCTCTGGTTTATTCAATGTTTGTAACACGGTGTACAAGGTTGTGGTCTTACCAGAACCAGTAGGACCAGTGGTAATGATCATGCCGTTTGGTCGATGGATTGCTTCTGTCAAAACCTGCAATGGCTTTGGCTGCAATCCCAAACCTTCAATCTCCATCTTCTCTGCCAATGGTCGCAACAAACGCATTACCACAGACTCACCAAACGCCGTTGGGATGGTAGACACACGAACATCAACTTCTGCACCATCAATCACAATAGTGAATCGCCCATCCTGCGGCTTTTCTGAAATATTAATCTTCAATCCAGACAACAACTTCACCCGAGAAATAATTCTGTGCCACTTCTCCTGCTCTACGGTTGCCACATCTTGCAGCACACCATCCAAACGATACCTCACTGCAATTCCGGACTTCTCCGCTTCAATATGCACATCAGATGCTTTGTTGTTTACCGCTGCTGCCAACACCAACGCCACAAAATCTGTCACGTTTACAGTTTTTACTTTTTCTTGCAAAGAACCAAAGTCCTGAACTTCTTCTCTAAACTTTGAAAGCGCATCAGCATCAATCTTCACATCATGACTCACCTCTTTAATCTTTGGCACTGCAGCGTATCGCATCATCGCCTGCGCCAATGATGTTGCTGACATGCCATAAATTCCAGCTTGCGCATGATGACGTTCTTGTAACTGATACACCAACTCTTTTACGCGCTCATCTTCTGGTGCAACAGCCGCGACTCGGAAAGAATCTGCATCTCTATAAAAACACACCACTCGCAACTGCTTTGCGGTCTCTTCTGGGATCAGCTTGATTGCTTCTGGCGCAATTGGGAACTTTCGCAAATCAATATACGGCAAGTTAAGCGAAGCGGCATGAGATGCCGCTAACTGCTCTGTCGTATCCTTTTGCATTGAATCCATCTTCTTTGCGAATTTCTCCGCAACGCCATCTTGTTGAACTTGCAAAATTGGATGTGACCCTGATTGTGGTGACTGCTGGTCAGCCATACCTATTTTTTAAATGGTCCAGTAAGCATTCTATGCACTACACTTTTTACTCTTGCTTTTGGTGAGCGCAAATGTGTGTACAAAATTGTCCATGCACTGATTGCAAACGTTGAATACCAGCTGATCAACCACACAATAAACAACACACCAAGTCCGTATGCAATTACTCCACCAATTGGAACCAGGATTTTGATTCCCAAAATAAATGAGGCAAGCCAGAACGCAAGGAATGGCAAGAACATTAATGAAAATCCAACCAGTCCAATGAAGAATACTGCAATCTGAATTGCCAACAAGAGCAGCGCCATTTCAAGAGACACTAGCCAGTGCGCTTTAAAGAGCTTCCACGCATCGGCAATAGATTCGCCAAGATGCTCATTCTCAAGCACTACATACATTGAGGCAAAGTTTACCAAGAAAGAAATCACCAACCCTCCAAGGAGCGCCACAATAAAGAGTAGAACAAATCCAATCATGCCAAGTGTTCCTGTGCTTCCCGCTACTAGAGCAGCAAGCGGGATTCCCAACACCCACACCAACAATGCAAGCGCAACTTTCTTTCCAAAATTCAACCAAAGCAATGGCCAGAATCGGCTCACACCATGATGCCATGCTTTATGAAGCGGCTCTGACTTAGTTTTCTTAAATCGTTTTGCCGCATGAATCAATGCACCAGTTGAAGCCACCGCAGCAACCAGAATCAAAATTCCAATTCCCAGATACACCAACGCCAACATTCCATTTCCAAGTGTTCCAAGAAGTCGAGACCCAAACACCGTTGGCAACACCAACGCCTGCGCCGGCTCTGCTGGCAACAAACTAATCACCAAATTTCGATCAACTTTTTCCGCAACACTTGCTACGATTTCTAGAACACCGGTGTGCCCAACTGCCATTGCAAAAAATCCAAACAGCCACAGCAATGGATGATGCCACGTAAAGTGCCACGATTCTTTAAGTACTGTTAAATACAGTGGTGATTTCTTAGCCATACCTCCTTATATATAAGTGCAAAGTGGTTATAGTATAGCAAAAATAAAAGAACGCCGCATTACCGGCGTTCTTTTATTTAGAGAGTTACGCTTTCATGATTGCTTCAAACTCTTCTTGCTCTACCGCTTCCTTCTCCATCAAGCGCTCAACCAACTTCTCAACCTTGTCTTTTTGCTCAGTCAAGATGTCTTTTGCACGCTTCTTAGCTTCTTCAAGAATCGCTCGGACTTCAGTATCAATGTCCTTTGCCAAATCCTCACTGTAATCACGCGCAGCATGTGTCTCACCACCAAGGTATCGCATGTCCTGACTCTGACCATAGGTTCTTGGTCCAAGCGCATCGCTCATTCCGTACTCCATCACCAATGCACGAGCAAGCTGTGTAGCTTTTCGCAAGTCAGATGACGGCCCAGTTGAGATATTTTCCTCACCAAACTGCATCTTCTCAATCACATATCCACCAAGCGCCACGGCAATGTCATCATAAAACTCTGCCTTGGTATGGAAGTGCTTGTCCTTGTCTGGCATCTTCAAGGTGTATCCACCCGCGCTTCCACGAGAGATCACACTCACCTTTCTCACTGGATCTGAATGCTCAGTAAAGTATCCAACCACCGCGTGCCCAGCCTCATGATACGCAGTCATGCGCTTTTCTTCTTCACTCATTACATGACTCTTACGCTCTGGCCCAAGTAACACCTTCTCAATACTGTTCAAGATTGAATCAAGTGTAAGCTTTTTCTTATCCTTCCGAACCGTCGTAATCGCAGCTTCATTCATCAAGTTAGCCAAGTCCGCTCCGGTAAACCCAGGAGTTCTTTCAGCAACAACTTTCAAATCAACGTCTTCCTCAAGTGGCTTGTTCTTAGCATGCACCTTCAAGATCGCCTCACGATCCTTAATGTCTGGCGCCCCAACCGTTACACGTCGGTCAAAACGACCTGGACGCAGAAGCGCTGGATCCAGCACATCAGGACGGTTAGTTGCAGCAATCACAATCACACCAAGGTTTGATTCAAATCCATCCATCTCAACCAAGATCTGGTTAAGTGTCTGCTCTCGTTCATCATGACTTCCACCCATTCCAGATCCACGACGACGTCCAACCGCATCAATCTCATCAATAAACACAATTGCAGGAGCTGCCTTCTTAGCTTTGGCAAACAAGTCTCGCACACGAGACGCACCAACACCTACAAACATTTCCACAAACTCAGAACCTGACATGTGGAAGAACGGCACACCAGCCTCACCAGCAACCGCACGTGAAAGCAAGGTCTTACCAGTTCCTGGACGACCGGTCATCAGCAATCCACGTGGGATCTTTGCACCCATCTCTGTAAATCGCTTTGGTCGCTTTAGAAAATCAACAACTTCTTCCAACTCTTCTTTAGCTTCTTTCATTCCAGCAACATCAGCAAATGTTGTTTTGTGCTTTTTGTCTGCCTGCTGCTGATCCTTACCACTTGTCTTTCCAAACATCATGGCCTTAGAGTTTGCACCCTGCACTTGTCGAGCCATGAAATAGATAATCACAATGATCAACACCAATGGTCCAAGTGTTGGCAACAAAATTCGCATCCAATATGCAGCCCCCTGCTCACTCTGAACAGTGGTAGTAAAACTCAACAACTCCTCACCAGTCACGCCATAGTTGGTCAACAAGTCTGACAACTTTTCACCTGGCTCTTTTGTGGTGATCTGTGGTACTGGAGTCTCTTCATCATCTGGATTTTCATCTTTTCTCAAAACCTCTAGTGATGAACCTCTCACAATAATTTCTTCAACCTGACCTTGCTTGATTTCTTCAACAAGCTGGCCAATACCAATCTCTTCTGGCTCAGGCTTTCCAAAGTTTGCAAACTGGAAAAGACTCATGATCACCAGTAGTGCCACAATGGTTAACCCAATGTTTTTAAATAAATTCTTCATAGTATCGATCAATAATGAGGCAAAGGCCCCGCAAAATGCGGGGCGCTCTACTCGACACTGAATTTACGCTTCTGAAGACTTCTCTTCTTCTGCAGGTTTCTCAGTGTCCGCCTGTTCTGATTGTACCACATCAGCTTTAGCAGGCTTTTCCTCAGTCTTTGGCTTTACGCCTGGGATTCGCAATCCAAGACGATGTTCTTTTGGTTCAATGTTTACCACCTCAAACTCAAGCTCATCTCCTGGCTTTGCAAAGGTCTTGATATCAATAGGTTCGTTAGACAATTCACTAACGTGTGCCAATCCATGGATGTCCTTATCCAACTCCACAAACAATCCAAATGGATTTACCTTAAGCACCTTACCGGTAACCTTGTCACCAACATTGTACTTGCTTGCCACGGTTGCCCATGGATCCTCTTGCAACTGCTTCATTGAAAGGAAGATCTTTGATCCATCAATCTGGATGATCTTAGCCTTAACCTGCTGACCAGCCTTTACCACATCCTTTGGATGATCAATTCTCTGCCATGCAAGCTCACTAATGTGTACCAATCCTTCCAGCTCTCCAAACTTCACAAATGCTCCAAAGTTGGTAAGCGCACTTACTTCTCCTTCCACTTCATCACCAACATTGTATGAGCTGATGATAGACTTCTGTGCGTCTTCCCACACAGCCTTTTCTGAAAAGATGATCTTGTCTTCTTTCTCAGAAACATCAAGCACCTTCACCTGGAATGTCTGACCAATGTATTCCTTCAGACGATCCAAGATCTTCTGCTTGTCACCACCACTTACACGTGGATAGTGCTCTGGTGAAAGCTGTGACACAGGCAAGAACCCACGGAGCGCATCATGAGACACCATAAGTCCACCTTTGTTTGCGTCAAGAATCTTCACACCAACTGTTTCTGCGCTAGTATGCAATTCTGTAATCTTCTCCCATGCCTTTGCACGTCCTGCAACACGGAATGAAAGTTCCATTTCACCGTTCTCATTTTCAACCTCAAGAACAGTTGCTTCTACCTCGTCCCCTTCCTTAATACCAGCGTACTCTGCTGATTCATTAAACAACTCACGTCCGCGGATCACACCTGCGGTTACGCCGTTCACATCAATTCTTACTTCCCCCTTAGAAACAGAAATAACGTTGCCTTTAACAACGTCACCGATAGCTGGAATCGAGCTAAAATGCTCCTCCAGTAATTTGGCAAATTCTCCTTTTTGTACAGTAATGTCTGCCATATATGTTGTATTAACCTGGATTTACGGCTCTTTCCGAACCTTCCCAAGCGCCTTACCCAAGGGCTGTATATAATAAGGTATATAGATAGTATAGATTTTATCGAATTTTGTCAACGGTTCAGGGCAATTAAAAAGACCCCCGTATCGCCTAGCGAATAGGGGGCCCAAAGACCGGTGGGTTTCTCGCCCCGGCCAGGGCGGTTATAGAGTTAGATCAGGCGACGGGAGGCGGAACCGTAGTGCCCACCAGCCACATCGTAGGGGCAGGACACGAGGCGAACCTCGCCCCCATTCCGCATCAGCGCCGGACACCGGTTACCATCCTTGGTGACCGAACCCGGCAACAGCATGCCATGGCTGTCCAGAACGTCCGGATGTTGGATGTAGAAGCACAATCCCTCCAGAAGGGAGAGTCCCACGTCGCCAACCTTGTCAAAGTCGATCCGGCTCAGCTGACTACAGATGTTCATCTCCGTCTCACCATCTTGGGCCCACATCCAGTAAGCCTCACCCTCAAAGCCAAAGCGTCTGGCGACACTGGAGTGGAGGTACCACTGGCGCTGCTGCTCGCCCATGTTCACCTGAAAGGCCTCGCACAGGCTGACGAGATCGGGCACGTACAGCCGGCCACCATCTCGCATGAGACTCGCACCAACCAGGCGCCGATCCACCAGGATCAGCTTGTACTCCTCCGGCAGACCCTCCGGACGCTCCGGCGGCTCCGGGATGGAGTCCAGGTACCCAGCGAAGTTCCTGACCACACCAGCGGGCAAGAGCCCTCGGTCCCACAGGACCTTGGCCTGGAGGTAACGGTGATCCCTAAACGATCTTGTCAGATCGACCTTACCTTGGAGGATCATCTTGATGCGATCCACACCCAGAATAGTCAGCAGGGCGTAGGTCTGGTTGTGGCTGAAGTCACCAGGTCTCTTGATCGCATCCCAGTCAACTCTCTTACTCATTGTAAATCTCCTCTGGCCTTGTTGGCCGTTGGAATTGTGCACCCTTCCCGGGCGCTGGGGACTGCAGGAAGCAGACAAGTCATACTACAGTAAATTTGGGTTTTTGTCAATAATCCGGCCTCCGTCCGGATTATTGACGTCTGCGTCGCTCCGGTCATGAAATGCAAGTATTTCTGACGCTCCGCTCCTTGCCTTCAACTGGTCAAACTTTCCAAAATTAAAAAGACCCCCTGTCCAACGCGTAATCGCATTGAGTTTGGGGGTCTAGAGACCGGTAGTTACGTCCCGGCCAGGACGGTTTGCGGCACTAGGCCGCGGCGGCGAGCTGGATCACATCCTGAACAGCATTGCCATCAGGCTGACCTGATCAGCCAGTTGCTGCTCATTGACCTGGCCGCCGATGGCCAACATGGCCAGGCCATGGAGGCTGGACCACAGCGCGGTCGCCTTGAGTCCATCGCCAAGCATCTCAGCCAAAATTTGCTGAGACACCTTCTGAAGGTTGTCGAGCAGCTCGTCGCTCTTCTTGCCATGCTCGGCGAGATACCGGAACATGGCCTGGTAGTAAGCGTCGTTCTCGGTCGCGAAGGTCACGTACGCCTCGCAAACGGACGGCAGCTTCTTCTTGGGACTTGCGGTTTCAACCGCGTCCCGCAGCTCCCAATTGAGCCGGTCGAACCCCTCTGCCACGATGTGCCGGACGATGTCCTGACGACCCTCGTAGTAGAGGTAGAGCGTCATCGAGCTGACACCAACTTTCGCTGCGATTCCTCGCATCGAAAGACCGTCCAACCCCGTCTCCAGGAAGCGGATACGTGCCGCATCCAGGATACGACGTCGCATTGCCTCTCGCTGCTCCGGGGTCATTGGTTTTCTTCCCATCCTCTCTCACCTTTCTGCGCAGAGCGCAGCTTGCATCCAACCCTATGTTGGATAGCAGATACTACTATATCACCATGCTTTTGTCAAGTCTTTTACTGCCAAATGCTCGTTGACCCAAACCTCACTCTGAGGTACAATATGAATGCAAATTTAGCCTATGTTTATTTCTTGGATGGGCCACAGTGCCCTTAAAATTGAATACAAAACTGGCGGCGAAAGCGCCGTCTTGTTGGTTGATCCCTACGCACCAAAAGGAGAGACCATGCCAAAGAGCTTGGCAGCACAAATTGTGCTTCTGACTCGTGGTGAAGAAGAAACCATCACCTTTCAAAAGGATCCATACGTGGTTTCTAAGCCAGGTGAATATGAAACTGCAGGAATTTCTGTGTTTGGATTTGATAGCCAAGCAGAAAACACAACTGCAATCTATCGCTTTGCAGTAGAAGGTGTGAGCTTTGCTCATCTTGGACTGATCAACAAACCAATTGATGACGCACTTGTTGCAGAATTGGATGGTGTAGATGTGTTGTTAGTGCCATGCGGTGGAAAAGAAAACCTTACTGCAGAAGCTGCTGGAAAACTCGTAACTCAGATTGAGCCAAGAGTGGTGATCCCTATTGGATTTAACTCTGGAAAATCTGGTAAAGGGTTCGATAAAGAAACAAAGTTCCTCAAAGAAATTGGAGCAGCAGGAACAAAGGCAGAAGATCGCGTGAATCTGAAGAAGAAAGATCTGCCAGTTGATACCATGACCACTATCCTTCTTAGTGCCTAATCATTACCCGTATGTTCTTTAGATCAAATCACCCAGAAGACAAACGAATCTTCTCAGTCCTTCTATTGGTAACTGTTATTGTTGCCGGGCTTGTGGGATACGCATTGTGGCAGCTGCGGGCAATCACCCCAGCGCAACCAACTGCGGACTCATCACTAGAAGGCGCAAGAGGAACATTGGAAAGCCAGTTGGAGTCTATTAGTCAGGACACATTGGGTGAGTCGCTAGAATCTATTGAGGAATTTCTAGTAACTGAAGAACTTAAAGCAAAAATTGAAGACGTGACTGCAGACTCTGTAGTTACCACAACACCGCAAGAATAATTCTATGGCAAAGGCAAAACAAAAGAATTTAGAACTCGACAATATTGGAACACTAGAAAACCAGCCAATTGTAAAAGAGATGGAGAAGTCCTACTTGGACTATGCCATGAGTGTTATCGTGACTCGTGCGCTTCCTGATGTGCGTGACGGATTGAAGCCGGTTCACCGACGTATCTTGTACGCAATGTGGCAGATTGGTTTGCGTGCAAATGCAAAGTTTAGAAAGTCAGCGACTGTGGTTGGTGAGGTGCTTGGTAAGTACCACCCGCACGGTGACTCTGCGGTGTATGATTCTATGGTGCGTTTGGCGCAGGACTTTTCAATGCGAGAGCCCTTGGTAAAAGGACAAGGAAACTTTGGATCAATGGACGGAGACTCTGCTGCGGCCATGCGTTATACAGAGTCTAAATTGGAATCAATTGCAGAGCAGTTGTTGCATGACATTGATAAGAACACTGTTGATTTCCGTCCAAACTATGACGGATCTCACAAAGAGCCAAGCGTACTTCCTGGGACATTGCCAAACTTGTTGGTAAACGGATCAGTGGGTATTGCGGTTGGTATGGCCACCAACATCCCACCACACAATCTTGGTGAGGTTTGTGCTGCGGCAATTCACTTGATTGATAATCCAGAAGCAACCGTTAGTGACTTGATGGAGTTTGTGCAGGGACCGGACTTCCCTACTGGTGGGCAGATTTACAATGTAAAAGATATTGAAGCAGCGTACACAACTGGTCGTGGTGGAATTGTGTTGCGCGCTAAGACAGAGATTATTGAGGACGCCAAAGGAAACTTCGCTATTATTGTTAACGAAATTCCGTACCTTGTTAACAAAGCAAACTTGATTGGAAAGATTGCGGATCTGGTTAAGGACAAGAAGCTTGAGGGAATTAAAGATCTTCGTGACGAATCTAACAAAGACGGTGTGCGCGTAGTGATTGAATTGAAGCGCGATGCATATCCAAAGAAGATTTTGAACCAGTTGTTTAAGCTGACACAGTTGCAAACCACATTCCACGTAAACACATTGGCGTTGGTGGATGGAATTCAACCACGTGTGCTGAACTTGAAGGCTGTGCTTGAAGAGTACATTAAGCACCGTGAAGAAGTGGTGAAGCGTCGTACACAATATGAATTGGAAAAGGCGCAGGCGCGTGCACACATTTTGGAAGGGCTCGACATTGCGCTTAACAACATTGATGCGGTGATTAAGGTGATTAAGAAGTCTAAGGATCGTGATGAGGCTCGTACCAACTTGATGAAGAAATTTAAGTTGTCTGAGATTCAATCAAACGCAATCTTGGACATGCGTTTGCAAAACCTTGCCAACCTAGAGCGAATGAAGATTCAGAATGAACTGAAAGAGAAGAGGCAGCTGATCAAGGAATTGCAATCTATTTTGAAGTCTGTGAAGAAGATGCGCGGCATTATTAAGGAGGAGATCACCACAATGGTTGATAAGTACGCTAATGACCGTCGTACCAAGGTGATTAAGCATGGTGTGAAAGAGTTCTCTACTGAGGATTTGATTGCTAATGAAGACACCATCTTGATGATTACTAAGGGTAACTACATCAAGCGTCTTTCACCTGACACCTTCAAGAAGCAGAAGCGTGGAGGAAAAGGTGTGATTGGACTCGCAACAAAAGAAGAGGATGTGGTAGAGCGATTGATCAGTACCACAACTCATGCGGACTTGTTATTCTTTACCTCAAAGGGTCGTGTGTTTAAGACAAAGGCATATGACATTCCTGAGTCATCAAGAACATCACGAGGACAAGCGTTGGTAAACTTCTTGCAGCTTGCACCAAATGAAGGAATCACTTCTGTGCTTGCGCTTGGTGGAGCTAAGCCAAAGCAGACAGCTGAGGAGTCTGTTGGTGAGGAAGAAACAATGGTTGGAAGTGAGCATAAGTTCATTATTATGGTGACCAAGAACGGAACCATGAAGAAGGTGGACTTGAAGAACTTTGATAATGTCCGCAGAACTGGAATCATTGCAATCAAGTTGAAAGATGATGATGAGTTGAACTGGGTTCGACCAAGTACAGGTAAGGACCAAGTATTGTTGGTAAGCCGTGATGGACAGTCAGTGCGATTTGAAGAAAAAGGAATCCGCGCAATGGGCCGCACCGCCGGAGGTGTCCGCGCCATGAAGTTGAAGGGCGATGACACTATTGTGGGAATGGACGTAATCCCCCACAAAGCAAAGGAAGGTGAATACCAACTGTTTGTGATCATGGAAAACGGATACGGAAAGAGAACTGCACTTAAGGAATACCGTGTGCAGACTCGTGGCGGATCTGGAACCAAGACCGCAAGTGTCAGCACAAAGACTGGAAAGATTGTGACCGGACGTGTGGTGAAGAGTGACTCTGAAAATGACTTGATCATCATCTCAGTGAAAGGTCAGGTGATCAGACTTGAGGTAAAGGCCATTTCAAAACTTGGCCGAGCCACACAAGGCGTGCGCTTGATGCGATTCAAAGCAGCAGGCGACACCGTTGCCAGTGTGACCATTGTGTAAGTCAGTCTACAATTTAAAAAGCAAAAAGAGTCTCTTCCGTGAGACTCTTTTGTTATCCGCAAGCGCGTGGCGCGCTGTGCAGACTAGCCGGCGGCAACAACCAACTTGGGTTGCATGGCCAGCACAAAGTTGTTGTGCATCGCCTGGAGACGCTTGACCTCCGCCTCAGTCAGCGGGTTTTCGGCGTCCAAGGCGAGGTGTTTGTAATCATGCGACGACACAGAGACTGCCGCTCCGGATCGTCCAGAGCTACCGCGATACTGCATCCGCAGAAACACCCAGAGCTGCCAGGGCTCTTGCACATGACGGAACTCGCTGGCGACCTGGTCATGGTCAAACCTGAATCCGCGTCCTTGCCAAGTCGTGTCTGGCGCCAACCCGTTGCGAGCCAGAATCTGCCGCTCCAGTTGGCGCTTGCCAGACTTCAGCTTGGACAGCTGGTCTGTGAACTGCTCGTACCAGCGCCTGAACGCGTCACTCAACGGCACGCAATTTGCGTTGTACCGCTTGCGCGCACTACGGAGCATGTCCCAATCTGGACCGTGCAGACGACCTTTCAGCTGAGCAGCATCGTCCTGGTCGCACTGATACGTAGCATGCGTTACCTCCAAGAAGTCATCGCGACGCTGATCTCTGGTGAACAATCGGAATGTGATCTGCTGAGCACAAACCCAGTACCCCGTAATCTGAACGGTTGAACGATCAAACCTTGGGACAAGGGAATACGCCATCCCCATTGCAGTTCCAGAGGCGTTCACCGGAACACCGTCCAGGCTCACCACCGGCCGAAACTCGTCATGCGGAGTACGCGCGCGGCGCCACACCACCCAGGACGGGTACGGTCCTTGCAGCATGTGCTCCCACATTGGGCGCTCATCTGAGAGAACCTGCCCAAATTTGTGCCACATCTGCCGTTCCCCTTCCGGGAAGAGGCAAACATGGTACGGATTCCCAAGTGGCTTCTGGTGACGATTGCCCCACAGCGTGTATCTGCGCATATCACCACTCCGGTTGACCAAATCAGCCAGTGTAATGAGTGAGCCATGCAACGTATTGGGCACGTATCCGCTGCGACCGCGGTAGATCAGTGTAACCTGATCAGTGTAGTTCTCAGCCAGCGCACGCTTTGCCCTGTGTCGCTTTTGATACTCCACGATCGCGGCCTCGTTGGCTGTGCCAACATACGAGTTGGCATCACGCTCATGATCAAACCCCCAACACGGGACAATCAGCGCCGCACTGGTCAGGTGACCTTTACGAGTCAGCGGCGCCTCACCAAGACGGTGCGGCGTACTAGCCTCCGCTCCTTTCCATGCGGCGCACTCGGTGGCCGCAATCCAATCAATCTCTGCTGTAGTCTGGTTCACTGCCACCTCCCGCAGCCGCAACTGCACACGTTTATTGTCAAAAAACCGAGGAAAATCTACCAAAAACATGCGTGTTTGTCAAGTCTAAATGCCTAAATTTAGATAAATTCGTCAAAATAGGCTAAGTTAGACCCTTGCCTTAAATTAGGAAATTCGCTATAGTTGCTCCGTTAAATGATCTATTTATGTCAGTACCTAAGAGACGTCAGACTCATACCCGTGGTGCAAAGCGCCGCAGTCATGACGGAATTAAAAAATTCAATGCCGTAAAACAGGACGGTCCAGCGACTGGAATGTACAAGGCAAAAGCTCCACTTTCTTCAAAGAAGTGGTATCAAGAGGCGTAGGCAAACTGCGCCTTTGTGTTGTTCTTTTCTCCGCATAAGGAGAGCTAACGTTCATTTGTATGGCTTCTCGTCATCTTGCTCGCGCTGTTGCGATGCAAACTCTGTATCAGTGGGATTTTAAAGATCGGCCAACGGCTGTTCTTCCCGCAATTATTGATCAAACTAAAGTTGAATTCGCCAAAGACATTAAAGACGATGGCTTTGTGCAGAATTTGGTTAGCGGAACAGTTGATAATATTGATGCGATTGACGAGGCTATCACAAAGTTTGCTCCGGACTGGCCACTTGATCAGATCATGAATGTTGATCGTGCCATTTTGCGAATTGGTGTGTACGAGTTGAAGTTTGATGACAACATTCCCCCAAAGGTTGCGATCAATGAAGCGATTGAGTTGGCAAAAACATTTGGCGGACCATCTTCAGGAAAGTTTGTGAACGGAGTTCTGGGTGCCATGTTTAAGGACATGGAAAAGAAAAAATAATATGGAAAAGGATTTTACAAAATTTGAAGCAAAACTTGGCGTTACATTTAAGGACAAAGACATTTTGCGCCAGGCCGTTGTGCACCGCAGTTACCTTAATGAGAATAAGGACTTTGATTTGAACCACAACGAGCGATTGGAGTTTTTGGGAGATGCGGTTTTGGAACTTGTTGTTACAGAACATTTGTACTTCCACTACCAAAACCCAGAAGGAGAGCTTACTAACTGGCGAGCTTCTCTAGTGAATGCTAAGATGTTGGCCTGGGTAGCAAAAGAAATTGATCTTGAGCCATACCTATATCTTTCACACGGTGAAAAGAAAGATCAGAATCAGAAGGCTCGGGATTATATCTTGGCCAATGCAATGGAAGCAGTGATTGGTGCAATTTACTTGGACCAAGGATATGAAGCAGCAAGTAAGTTTGTACTGGAAAACATGGTAAGCAAGCTTGATTACATCTTGGAAAATGGATTGTACATGGATGCCAAGTCACGATTCCAAGAAGCTGCACAAGAACAGGTAAGCATTACACCAACCTACAAAGTGTTGGAAGAGGATGGACCTGACCATGATAAGAAGTTTAAGATTGGAGTGTTCTTGGATAAAGAACTGGTTGCAACTGGTGAAGGAACCAGTAAGCAAGAAGCACAGACTGCTGCGGCTGAAGCTGGTATGACTGCCAAAGGTTGGAAAGGACCAGAAGTTACCGTGATCACTCGTGATCCAAAGAAAAAAGTTTAAGCGCATTGCGCTGGCCCGCCTGAGGGCCGCAATGCCTGCGTCGTTCAACGGATAGGACATCGGTCTTCGGAACCGACGATGGGGGTTCGATTCCCTCCGCAGGCACAAAAACAAAATAGCACTATTTGTACAATCCGCAGTGACACTGAATGATGATCAGTAGCTGTCACGAGGACATAGCGAATGCGCGAGAAGCGCATGAGCGTGTGCAAATAGTGCTATTTTGTTTTTGCTATCTTACAATTGACAAGACGAGGTAAATGTGAGAATGTGTACTGTCCTGAAATCACTTAGGACAAACACCACGGGAGGGTGA
>CAYZOG010000014.1:0-7074 GCA_964480225.1 uncultured Gammaproteobacteria bacterium
GCGAACCCTCCAAAGAGAATCCCCATCACAATTGGCATTGCCTCACTAACAGTCATAGACTCAGCTGGCTCTGCAATAGTGTACCCAGTGTTAATACCTGTCCACTCCAACACTAGTGGCGCAAGAGCAACTTCATCAGTATCAAACTCAACCTGAATGCGCTTAAACTCACCAGTGTCTGCATTGATCACCAAACCAAGCTCCATGTCATCAAGTAGATCTGTTGCCAACCCAGCATCATCCAACTCAGAAAACGCAGTCTCATCTTCCTCAGCCAACAAATCATCAAGTGCAGGACCAAGATCATCTAACACACTTACGCGCGCTTCTTCCATTTCAACCTTCAACTCTTCCAACGCCGCAACCACATCTTCATCCTCTTGCTCTGCGAGCGCAGCATTAATCTCCACAATCATCATGTCAATTCCCATTGGAACAACCTCCATCACAAACGGCTTAAACCCGTCAGTGAACTCTGGGTACAACACAATCTCAGTCGCCTTGGTATTATCAACTTCAAACTCAAACGGCTTGTGCTTGATATATGTTGATCTAAACGCATCAAAATATGCACCCTGATCAAACTCAATGTATTCTGTTGGGTCAATTGGCGCTTCATACGCATCACCTGCACCAAGTGCAAACTGCGCCTCAAGCTCTGCAAAATCCACCTTGATCCACTTCCCTGCCAACGGTGAGAAATTCATTGGCGCATCTGGCACAACAAATGTTGCCAACTGCGCAAAAATCTTGTCACCAATTGTCTTTACCAAGAACTTCAAATCAATACCTGCAGACGCAGACGAAATTCCAATGCTCACATCTGAGTCTGGCTGATATGTTCCATTGTCCACTGATGCAAACTCAATCGCAATCTCCATGTCAGCAGCACTCAATCCAACGTCTTCCAATCCAACAGTCAACTCTTCAGCACTTGCTCCACCAAGCGCCATCACTGTCTTAGCTGGCACAGTAATTGCACCCTGCACATCATCAGCAGTAACCAACTGCCCAACCGCATTCAACAACAATGTGTCTGGATCATCACTTACTCGTGGCCCAGGCCCATCTTGCATGAAGAACCACGCAGCTCCACCAATAATTGCAGCAGCAATCACCACAATCACACCAGTAACTGCCCAATTCATCCCTTTCTGGGTCTTCACAGCATTATCTGCATATGACGGCACATACTGCTGCTGTGGCGCATTCTGCGGCGCCTGAGGTGCAGGTGCAGCCTCTGCCGGAGCGGCCGGCGTAGGCTCAGCAGCAGGTGCTGGAGCTGCAGGCGGCTGCACTGGCTCTTGCGCAGGCTGACCCTGCGGCATGTTTTCTTGATCCATACTCTCTCGTTAGATTAGTAGTCTCTAAGTTTTTCAATAATCGGCATGGCCTGAATCTTCTCCAATGCCTTTGCCTCAATTTGTCGAATACGCTCACGCGTCACATCAAACTCTCGTCCAACCTCTTCCAAGGTGTGAGAGATTCCATCAGTCAATCCAAAACGCATTTCCAAAATCTTCTGCTCACGCGGTGACAAATCAACAATCGCCTCTTTCACATAATCACTCAGCAACTCCAGCGCCGCAGATTTATCAGGTGTCACGTTTTTCACGTCCTGAATAAAGTCTTGCAAGCTTGAGTCATCATCATCCTCACCAACAGACACCTCAAGTGAAACTGTATCCTGAGAAATCTTAATGATGTGTTTTACCTTCTCAATTTGCAATCCCATTTCCGCAGAAATTTCTTCTGGCGTAGGATCTCGACCCAAGTCTTGCAACAATCGTCGCTGAATCTGCTTAAACTTGTTAATGGTCTCAACCATGTGCACCGGAATACGGATGGTACGTGATTGATCAGCCAACGCACGGGTAATTGCTTGTCGAATCCACCACGTTGCATATGTAGAGAACTTGTACCCCTTTCGGTATTCAAACTTCTTCACCGCACGGAACAATCCAATATTCCCTTCCTGAATCAAATCCAACAAGGTCAAGTTCTTTCCCACAAACTTCTTAGCGATGGATACCACCAAACGAAGGTTCGCTACGATAAGCGCCTTCTCCGCCAAACGCTCAAGTTTATCTTTACGCTTTGCCAGCGCAACTTCCTGCTCTGCGGTCAACAATGGAATCTTACCAATCTCACGCAAATACATCTGAATTGAGTCTGCAGAAATCTCACCAACATTAAATCCTTTGGCATGATCCAAAATCTTCTGCACATGGTGATCATCTCTAAACTCTTGTCGAGCAGAATGATTCCCCAACAATCCTTCCTTAGTTTCAACAATTCTCAATCCAAGCCGCTCCAATTCAGCTAAAAGCGCCTCAAAATGCTCTACATAATCTTCTAGCTCCGGAAACGCAAACATCAGCTCTGTCTCTGTGACAAAACCTCTCTGATTGGTCTTTCGCATGATGCGATCAATTGTAGACATTTTTGGCGGTGCAGAACGCTTGTACCGTTCTTTTCGTTTTGGAGCCGCCTTTTTCACCACTTTCTTAGTGGTCTTTGTAGTTTTCTTAACTGCTTTCTTAGCAGCGGTTGCACGCTTTGCTGCTGATTTCTTAGCCGCAGATCTCTTACGAGTCTTCTTTGGTTTTGCTTTTACTGCGGGCTTCTTAGCACGCGTTGTCTTAGGCTTTGCTTTAGTAGCAGCCTTTTTCTTAGTTGTTGTAGAACGCTTTCCGGTTGCAGTTTTGCGGGCAGATGTTTTTTTGGTCGCTGCTTTCTTAGCAGTGCCACGAGTTGCCTTCTTAGTTGCAGTGGTTTTACGCGTTGTCTTCTTCTTTGCCGGCATGATGTTACATCTGTTGATAGGCTTGAATAAGTTCTGCAGCGCGAGCACTGTCACCCCGCTGCTCAGCAGCTTTGATCTCTATCATCAAGATCTTTTTCTGCTGTTGCGTAAACAATTTGCGAAGTTCTGCCACCGCGGTAGCATATTCGCTAAAGAGCTGTTCATCAGAAAACCCAAATAGCTTCTCCTCAGCAAGAAGCTGCATTGTGGCTATCTGCCGCGCAATTGTAGTGTTGTCTTGCGCACGTGCTTCGATCGAATTCGAATTATCAGTAGTATACTGAGTTGTAAAATAGTTGTAAAGCTCCTGATGGTCAGTTGTAAACCACTGCGCATCCAGCTCTGCCTTCTCCTGAACTTCTGGCTTGTGGACCACCATGGCCAGCACATATTCAGACAGTTTGGTGTATCGTGTTGGTTTTTGCACCGCCACCCTTTCCTCCCGAACCTTCTGCTCCGGTTCTGCACTGACTCTTCTTGGCTTCACTTGCGCCGCTTTTGCCTTCACCGCATCCACATTGGTTCTTAATGCAACTGCAATTTTCTGTGCCCAAAAGTCTGCCACAATTGGATCTTTCACACGCGCCAACTCTGCAGCCAGCAAATCACTCACCTCTTTAAGCTTGCGTGTATCTGCAAACACCTCATCAGTAACGTATCGCGTAATGTAATACTCAAACACCGGTTGCGCATCTTCAACTGCCTTTTCCCACACCGCAGGATCTTGCTGAATACAATCATCTGGATCATCTCCCGCACCTTCTGGAATAGTAATCACTTTAACTTCAAGCCCAGCTTCAATAGCCAAATCAATTCCACGTTTTGCAGCCCGCTCCCCTGCAGTATCATTATCAAATGCCATTCTTAACTCTGGTGCGTACCGCTTCAACAATCTGATATGATCTGCCGTCAACGCAGTTCCAGACGCGGCCACCACATTAGTCATTCCAGCTTGGTGCGCTGCAATCACGTCCATTTGCCCTTCTACAACCACAAAATACCCCGCGGTTTTAGCCGCTTGCTTAGCTTTATGTAGTGCATACACCACTCTAGACTTATCAAACAACGCAGTTTGCGGTGTGTTTACATACTTTCCAACTCCTTCTTGTTCTTCTAACAATCGGCCAGTGTATCCAACAACTGCACCGTGAACATCCCACAACGGAAACATCACACGTCCGCGGAACGTGTCATACACTCGTCCTTTGTCACTGCGCTTGCTCACTCCAGCAGCAATACACTCTTCAACTCCAAACCCTTTCTTTTTAGTAAGAAAATCTGTAAGCGCGGTCCAACTTCCATCTGGCACATACCCCAACGCAAACGCCTGCTGTGTTTCTGCATTCACACCGCGTCGCTCCAAATAATCCCGTGCAACCTGTGATGCATCAGCCTTTTCCAAAACAAATTGAAAAAACTTTGTACTATATTCTAAAACTTCTCTCAGTCTTCCTTTTTTGTCTGCAGAATCTTGTGATGACCGAGCCTTCCGAGACAACTCCACCCCAGCCCGCTGCGCCAACACATTCAGCGCTTCTACAAAGGTCATCCCCTCCATCTCCTCCATAAACGCAAACAAGTCTCCACCTTTTCCACACCCAAAGCAATGCCAAATCTGCTTTTCACGACTCACCATGAATGATGGTGTTTTTTCACCATGAAATGGGCACGGCGCCTTCCAATTGGCTCCGGCCTGTTTCAATGGCACGTATTCGTTAATAAACTCGACAATATCAAGTCTATCCTTGATTGCTTGTACGTCATCCATGACTGTACCCTACCGGGTTACTGACTTACTCGCAAGGTCTAATGTAAGACGAGTGGCGCTAATCACCCCAGCTGGGATGAGCAAAAGATTAAATACTGGGATTAGCGCAAAAACCATAAGCCCAAGCCCATACATAAAGAACGGCTTGGCATGCTTCATAATAAAGCGCATTTTCTGTCCAAATGTAAATTGATGACGAGCCAATGGATAGTCAACAAACTCAAACACAATAAAGAACACAGCCACCGCACCATTGATAATTCCTGCAAACGGACCGGTGATAGCTGTGGTCAGTAAGAAGGTAATCAGGATTAGCACTCCAAACACTACAATTCTCGCAACCTCTGATGTAATAGTTCTTCCGTATTCTTTAAGTAGGCCTTTGAATGAGAATGGAACTTCTTTTGCACTTCCCTGAACTTCAGCCTCCACCGCCTCAGACAACAAATCATTAAACGGCCCAGCAATCAGATTCAAAAAGATGATAAAGAAGTAAAACGACACAATCACCAACGCCAGTGTTGCCACAAACAAAATCAAATACCAGAAGAAACTATTTCCAGTGAGGAAGCTTGTGATCACGTCTTGCAACCACCCAAACAAAAAGTTTGCAGACAGCCCAGTCACAACAACCGTAATTCCAAGCGGAATCGCAACATACCGCCAGAGCTTTTTACGCTCTCGCAGATACTTCACCGCATGAAATGACGCTAGAAAATAATTCATTACAGTCCAAACTTCTTTTTAATGTCCATTGGCGCGCGATTTGGCACCACACCACCAGGCTTTGTTCCATTCACTAACTCAACAATACTCTCCTTTTTAGGCCCATTCACTACCACATCTAAAATCCGAGTCTTCTCTTCCTCAACTTTAGGGCCAGTATATTCTCCCGCGTGTGCACGAGTTCCTTGATATGATGCCTTTTTCTGATCAATATGCAGACTTACTGTAGTTCCTTTCTCGTCATTATCAAGATAGATGTGAAAGCGTGGATAAAATTCGTCACCAAGTCGCTTAATATAGCTTTGCTCCCCAGTATTTGGGTCTACAAACTCATGATACCCACAGCGTTGTAACAACACTCTGGGACTACTGCTCGACTCTGGTAACGGAAAATCCATACTTTATTTTTTAGCTTTTGATAACACAACCATACCCATCACAAACAAGATTGTCGAGGTAATGGCTGACAACATGCACCACTGGCAAATCGCATCCAAAATTCCAAGCTGGACATATACCATCCATCCGGTAAATGCGACAGCACCAATAGAAACCCAACTCCACAACCACAATGCTTTGGTGTTTTTGCGCTCAATCGCAAGGAAACTCGCAAAAATCATACCAAGGTAGAAAATCCCACCAATTACAGCCACTGGCACGCCAGCAATCTGTGCGTATGAACTGTTTAGTACAGTTTCACACCCATGTGTGATGTTACACACCGGTGTTTGTCCTGACATCTCTTTAATGGTGATGTACGCAGCATCAGTAAACCCAACTAGGGCTACTGAAAACATGGTCCATGGAATCCACTTACTGAGCTTGGGTGAGCGCAGCTTGGATAGCAGCTGAGAGCGCGGCATAATTAGTTGCATTAGGGACAAGTTGTCCGTTTACAAATACAGTTGGGGTTCCGGTAAGTCCTAGACGTGTTGCGTCACGACGATCTCTTTGCACGCGGTCTTTTACCTCTTTTGAATCCACGTCATCAAGAAGCTTTTCATAATCTAGCTCTACCCCAGCCGCCTGCAACATCTCTGCAAAAGACTCTGGGCTTTGTGGTGTCCTACTCCACACTGACTGTGTTGCAAAGATTGCATCATGCACTTCCCAAAACTTTCCTTGTAGTGCTGCAGCCTCAGATAGTTGTGCCGCAGGCAATGCGTTTCTGTGGATACTGACCAACGGGAAATGACGGTACACAAAATTCACATCATCCCCAAAATCTTGTTGCAACTGCGTGGTAACTGATGATGCAAATTGTGCGCAAAATGGACACTCAAAATCACTATATTCAACAATGGTCACTGGCGCATCAGCTGGACCTTTAACGTTGTCCACCGCAGCTTCTACTGTAGAAGGTTCGCCAGCAACTCCCCCACCAGAATCAGGCCGTCCAGCCATTAAAAGCGCGATAATAATAACAAAAAGCCCCACAAGAAGGCCTACCCACGATAATGTTTGTCTTGAACTTCGTGTCATATACTTTAGAAAATTTACACCTAAAGTATACGCTTTTCTCCGCGCCGAGGCAATCATGTTGACAATCCGGCCCAGACCCGCTATAGTGGCCTGTGCCGATTCTCTCCTGAATCGCCACAATGGCGCAGCTTAGAGCACTGCGCACATTGCCTAGACTACGACCCTGTCCGCGGCCCTGTGGGTGGCACGGAACTGTGTGGTCGATAGAGAGCACTGCGGTGTGCTAGCAACCGTACGTCCGAGTGTCTGGCAATGCCGTGCCAAAATCCCTCCTACCAGGAGATCCGCTCTA
>CAYZOG010000014.1:7174-9295 GCA_964480225.1 uncultured Gammaproteobacteria bacterium
ATGTCTGGCTGCTGCGCAATTGTTTGTGTATACACAGACACTGACGCATCTTCTACAGATTGATTTTCTAACACTGAAAGCATTGCTCTGATTGTTGGCAAACCATCCATGTATTCTTGTGCCCACTGA
Source organism: uncultured Gammaproteobacteria bacterium (assembly GCA_964480225.1). GTDB lineage: Bacteria > Patescibacteriota > Patescibacteriia > Magasanikbacterales > JBBTQS01 > CAYZOG01. The sequence continues at coordinate 7,304 of CAYZOG010000014.1, forward strand.
TTACTAGAGTTGTCGCGTGGATATGCGGCATGCAGAGCCATGTAAAAATCCCAAGATGATGTTGTGGAGTTAAAATCACCAGCTTCAAATTCCTGCTTATGCGCTGTAGTTGATGTTTTCCACGCTTCCATTCTGGCGTCACACAAATATTGCACGTCTTCCTGGGATTCTTTTTTCATGAACTCAATCATTGCGTCCACAACCCCTTCTTTGTTGTCACAAGCCAATCGCGCACAAACTGCAGGAAACATAATCTCAAGAAGGCCAAAGTTTACTGTTTTGGGAGACTTGTGCGCGTTTGCGTTTTGTAGAGCCTGCACATAGTACTTGAAAATCGGTGTTTCTGAGTCTTTCTGAATGTCATTCACCAAAAATCTGAAATATTTCCCAACATTAATTCCAGCCACCAAAAAATCAGTCAGCGGTTTATTAGGTAGATCAACAGTGCGCGTGGTGCAGCCGGGCTTTTCTGCCAACGGCTCACGCACAAACGCGATTGTCACAAGATCTTGAATTGTATCTGGTGTTATTGTCATGGCACACTAGCCAACATTGTAATCCCGCTCGTAGTTCACATCCCCAAAGTTTGTAAGACCATCCAACATATTCTTCACAATCGCTTTGTTTGGCCCATCTTTCAACTCCCCATGCAAATCCTCTAATCGCTGAGCATCTTTATCTGCATATGCAATAGTTGCCTCCACATACACTTCCCAATCTTTAAACCCCACCTTCTTAGCCTCCGCAAGTGCTAAGTCTAAATTTTCTCGAACAGATTCAACCCCACCCTTAAAGAATTGCTGCTGCGCCACATGAAAATATGACAATGACAACAAGTTATGATATTCAGGATTTCCTAAAAGCTTATCTGCAACTCCCGGCTCAACCAACATTGCGATATTCTTCTGTGCGTGATCTCGGGTTGGAGTTGACTGATCAAGTGACCGAATGGCCTTGAGAAAATCACGATCACTCATTTTTCCTTCCAGGAATAACGCACTCGGGTTGTTTGGTTCTTTTTCCAACATAGATTCTATTAGCGGAGAGGACAGGATTTGAACCTGCGTGAGTTTGCACTCAACACGCTTTCCAAGCGTGCGCATTAAACCGCTCTGCCACCTCTCCTATTTCTTTTTGCGCCACAGCCACGCGGCTAGTAGTACTGCAACAATCGCACCGTATTGCGCAGGTGTCAATCCAAAATATCGAGCATCAGACAGTGCCAAGTCTTCAGCTCGTAAAAAGTCTAAGAAAAATCGAGGGATCGCGTACAGAACAATTGCAATTAGCATCAATTGCCCTTTTACCAAATCTTTTTTACGCAACATCCAAATCACCACACCAATTACCAGTGCCAATACTGCGTCATACAACCCCAAATCATGACGCCCATATCCTTCTTCTCCCAACACACCAGGCTCGCGGACCGCAAACATAAAATCTGTCAGCGACCCAGGATGATCATGAATCAAAAAGCACCCAATACGACCAATCATCCATCCCCATGGCAATCCAAGCGCTGCAGCGTCAGCATATTTCCACACATCAACTTTTTTACGCTTCAAATACCACACTCCAAACAACGCAGATCCAATAAATCCGCCTAGTGATGAGAACCCGCCGTGCCAAACACGGAAAACTTCAGCAGGGTTCAACAAGTAAAACGCAAAATCATACAGCACAATGTGCCCTAGACGCGCACCAATAAACCCAGCGACTACAATCCACAGCCCAGAATCCCACACAAACTTAGGATCCACGCCACGCTTCTCCCCTGCTTTTGCGGTTAGCCAAATTCCAACCAGCACACCAATGGCCACGCACAATCCCCACACATGGATTGCCACTGGCCCAATATGAAACACCGTAAACTCAAAGTACGGGATCATATTATCGCTTCTTAGCAAACTTCATGATTCCAGGGACAGTGTCCACAACCGTAAACAAATCACAGTCCTCTGGAGAAATAGTTTTAAACTTTTTGAACATGAT
>CAYZOG010000014.1:9395-10707 GCA_964480225.1 uncultured Gammaproteobacteria bacterium
CCATCCACCAACTCAGACATGATGCGGAACACACGCCAGTTGATGTTTGCATCACACGCAAACGCACTTGGCGTAAGTGAACATACATTCTTTGGCGCCTTGTGCTTTCTCAACACTGCCATTGCCTCTTTTGCCGAATCAACAATGTACACCTTTTCCAACATCTTCTGTGAGATTGTCCCAAGGTTTGCAACCGGCTGCTCATACAAGAAATCAAACAACGGCTCCCAATATTCTTTTCCAACACAAATCACTGGCAAGTCCTCTGCTTTGCCCAATGAAATGTTGTCCATGACTTCAAAAAATTCGTCAAAAGTCCCAAATCCACCTGGGAAGAAGATGTGTCCACGCGCCGGTGACATCAACATCACCTTTCGCACAAAGAAGTAGTAAAACGCTGTAGACTTTTTAACGTATGGGTTGATCCGCTGCTCAAACGGCAACTGAATGTTCAATCCAACAGACTCACCACCAACATCATACGCACCCTTGTTAGCCGCCTCCATAATTCCAGGCCCACCACCGGTAATCACTGTAAATTTTGCCTTTGCCAACAACTTCCCCATCTCAACCGCTTCCTTGTACCACTTGTTCTGAGGCTTCAACCGCGCAGAACCGTACACCGTCACACCCTTGTCAATTGAGTTCAAAAACTGATACCCATCAACAAACTCGGCCATAATGCGAAAGATTCGCCAAGTGTCTCTAAAGTTTGGCTGCGCATGCTCATACGTAAATGAATATGCATCAGATGGTGATGGTGCTTTTTTTGGTGTAGCCATACCTCCTTAGATAATGTTTATAATTTTGGCGTTTTAGTGTGCCAGTCTGTGTTTTGCTGATATGCGTGCCCAAGCTGCAACAATCGTTCCTCACCCATTCTTGGCCCAAGCAACTGCAATCCAATTGGCAATCCAGCAGAATCAAACCCGCACGGCACAGACAATCCTGGAATTCCAGCCAGCGCCGCAGGTGACACAAAAATATCTGCCAAATACATTTGCAATGGATCCTGGCTTTTCTCACCCAGCCCAAACGCCGTTGTTGGCGCGGTTGGCGTAAGCAACACATCAACATCTTCAAACGCCAAATCAAAATCTCTTTTGATCAGCGTCCGAACCCTCTGCGCCTTTTTATAGTACGCATCATAATACCCCGCAGACAGCGCGTATGTCCCAATCATGATTCTTCGTTTTACCTCTTCTGGGAATCCCTGCGCACGAGACTGCATGTACACTTCTTTCAGCGCATCCGCATCATGTCGCACCCCATACCGAATCCCATCCAAGCGCGCCAAGTTACTACTGTCTTC
>CAYZOG010000014.1:10807-13066 GCA_964480225.1 uncultured Gammaproteobacteria bacterium
CCAGCAATTTGCTCCATTACAATTGCAATATCTTCTACAGTTTTTGCCATTGGTCCAACAGTGTCCAAAGAACTGGCCATTGGCATAATTCCGTATCGAGAATTTCTTCCGTATGTTGGACGCAACCCAGACACACCACAAAATGCGGCCGGCTGCCTAATTGACCCACCAGTATCTTCTGCAATTGAGTACACACACATGTCCGCTGCAAGAGCTGCGCTTGACCCTCCAGAACTTCCTCCAGGAACTTTCGTCAAATCCCATGGGTTCTTTACTGGACCATATTGTGAGTTTTCATTAGACGCTCCATGTCCAAACGTGTCACAGTTTTGCTTTCCAATGATCACACCAGCTTGTTCTCTAATCTTAGCAATCACCGTTGCGTCGTACGGCGCAATGTAGTTGTCCAAAATCTTAGCTGCACCAGTTGATCTAATCCCACGAGTACAAATCGCATCTTTCACACCAAACGGAATTCCTGTAAGCGGACCAGCTTCACCATTGGTAAGTTTTTCATCTGCCAACTTGGCAGCTGCCAACGCCGCCTCCTCACTAATCGTGATGTACGCGTTCAATGACTCATTATGCTTTTTTGCATTATCCAAATATTGCTGAGCAAGCTCAGTCGCACTAACGGTTTTATTTCTCAAATCTGCTGCTGCTTGTGCAATTGTCATCATATTATTCAAATACTGCTGGAACCTCTACTCCACCATCTGCCTTAGCCGGGAACTGCCCCATGATTTCCTCCTGCTGATCTTTTGGACAGTCCACTACAGAATCTTCTCTAAACACATCTTCTAGCCCAGTCACCTGCGCGGTAATTGGCATGTGACTCACATCAACCTCATCCAAAACCTTCATGTAATCCAAAACAGAAGAAAGTTGCTCCTGATACTGAGCAATTTCTTCTTCTGAGAGCGCTAAATGCGCTAAATTTGCAACCCTGACAATATCTTCTTTAGTCAACGCCATAGTAGCCATAGTGTATCACTATCTCCCCACTCTTGACAAAGCCTACTTTTTGCTATACTGTAGTCCACTACGCGTTGTGCGTAGTTCAGGAGAGAACCCATGAAAACTAATGCCCCCACCCCGGGGGAAGAGATCATGCTCAGTCACAACGGCCAGTCGGTCGGGTGGCGGTTCATGGTCCCAACTGATGGTATGTCTGAGTCGTTTTGCTGGGTGGAGCAATACACCGGCCATGAGCTGGTCCGTGTTGTTAGCACAGCAGAGCGCACGATGGCGTCCTTTCCCGATGGGCAGAGTGCCTGGGTCTACACCCAGGACCACACTCGGCTCCAGGTCAGAACCGCTTTCCCGTTGCTGGATGCAGATGGCAAACCCTTCAAGTCACCGGAGGTCTACCACGACCAACGACTGGCCTTGGAGAAAGCCACAGCCTTCCTCTACGGGACACTGATCAAGCGTGAGTTCACGTACGTCAACGCTCTTGCGCCGGCGCACTTCTGCCTCATGCTGCAGGAATATCCCAACCCACGAGACATGTCCATCTACCGTGGTCGTCAGTTCTACTGGCGAGCCATTGCAGAAGAGGGCTGCGACGTGTGTGTGCTTCCGCCCGTGATCAACGGAACGGACACCGGTTGGGAGGTCGTGAGCAACCGCAACGGCGACTACGCCATGCGCGTACACGCTGAGTCGGGGAAACTCGACATGGAAACGGCGTTCAACGCCGCATCCAGCAAGTTCGCCGACCTGGTGAACACCATCGCCGCGTTCAGGCGCACTCCCGCCTACGCGGCAAACCAGTAATCGACCAGGTCCACTCCTACAACTTGGATTTGGTCGGCCCCCGTTGCAATCGCAGCGGGGGCTTCTTTATTACAACGAAGAAAATTCTTGCTCAGTCAAAATTTTCACACCCAAATCCTGAGCTTTTTTCAATTTAGAGCCGGCTTTTTCACCAGCCACAACAAAATCAGTTTTAGAACTCACACTTTTTGCAATTGTCCCACCTTGCGCACGCACCAAATCTTGCCCTTGTTCACGTGTCATGGTTTGCAATGTTCCAGTAAATACCACAGTCTTTCCAGCAAACTTTCCACCCTCCTTACGAGCCTCATGATGCGGCGCTACCCCAGCCACAAACAATCTATCAATTGCAGCTTGCTGCTCTTCATCTGCAAAATATTCTGTAATTCCTTGCGCAACTTTTTCTCCCACACCGTCAATTTCAAGAAGCTGACCTAACGTCGCCTTCCGCAACGCAGAAAAGTCACCAAACGTATCTGC
>CAYZOG010000014.1:13166-17011 GCA_964480225.1 uncultured Gammaproteobacteria bacterium
CGCTCAATCTCATCTGCATTATGCAACGTGGCATGCGTCACCGTTGTCCCGGCAATCTGTACCGGCTCAAAGGTTGCACGCGGTGTTAACGCACCAGTACGCCCAACTTGCCACTCCACATGCTGCAACACCGTTGTCGCGCGCTCAGCTGCAAACTTAATAGCCAACGCCCAACGCGGCGCCTTCCCGGTAAACCCAAGCGCTTCCTGATATGCTCGCTGATCAACCTTAACCACAACCCCATCAATCCAATACGGCTGCGCCTTACGCTTTGGCTCCCATTTCTGCCAAAACGCAATCACCTGATCAATCGCGCTACACACCTCATGATGCGGATTCACCTTACACCCCAAGTCCTTCAACACATCCAACTCCGCGGCCTGAGAATCTGGCATGTCATCACCGCCAGAAATGTCATACAAATACGCATCCAATTTTCTAGAAGCTGCAACTGCAGGATCTAATTGTCGAATCGTCCCAGCCGCCGCGTTCCGCGGATTAGCAAACTGCGCTTTCCCCTCTTTAAGACGTTCTACATTAATTCTTTCCAACTCCTTCTCAGGAAGCCACACCTCACCCTCAATCACCAAATTTACCGGCTCACGCAACTCAAGCGGAATACTGTGAATGGTCTTAATATTACTGGTAACATCCTCACCAACTTTTCCATCCCCACGAGTAGCCGCGGTTTGCAACTTCCCATCCTGATAGGTCAACACAATATGCAAACCATCAATCTTCAACTCCACAACATACCCAAGATCTTCTACTACATGTCCCAACTCCTTAGCCAACATTCTCCGCACGCGCGCATCCCAATCTCGCACCTCTTGCTCTGTAAACGCATCATGAAAAGACCACTGCGCAACCGTGTGTTTTACTTTTTGAAATTTATCTACTGGCTTTCCACCAATTCTTTGCGTTGGCGAGTGATCGCTTTTCAAATCTGGAAACTCTTCCTCAAGCGCTTTCAACTCACGAGTCAAAGAGTCATACACCGCATCAGTCACCTCTGGATCATCCAAAACATGATACCGATATCGCAAATCATCAATAGTCTCTCGCAATTGTTTTGCGCGCTGCACTGCTTCTTTTGCATTCATATTACAGTACTAGCGAATTAAAAAATGGCATGTACCAAAACACCGCAAATGTTGCAATCGCTAAAAATGTTCCTAGTGGTACCCTGTCTTTTTTGGTCAGCTTTCCAAACGCCATTGCAGCAAGCGCATACGCTGCACCCAACACATAACCCAAACCAATGGCAATTAACGCCAGCTGCCAAGACAACAACAATCCTATAATCGCACCAAGAATAATGTCACCAGACCCAACCCAACGTCCTCTGCTCACCACCCACTGCACTGCAAAGAACCCAGCCGCAATCACCGCAGAAACCAAACTCATAGCCAATGTTTCTGGGTACTTCATAATAATGTTCACAAGCAAAAAGAACACCACTGGCATGGTGAACATATCTGGTAATTCCATGTATAGCGCATCAGACAATCCTAGTGTAAACAGCACCAGGAAAACCCCAATCATTTTATTAAACTCAGCCACACACGCAGCGTCCATCATTGAACATCCTGGCTGATGCAAAATGGTGTAGTAGATGCCGACAAATGCAAGCCCAACAAAAAGTTCGGCAAAAAAATACATTGGACTCAGCTTACGCTTACAATAGCGACACTGCTTTCTCCAAAACCAATAACTAATCAGTGGAACAAGCTCAAACCAACACAACTTGTGCCCGCACTTGTCACACCGACTCCGCGGACTTAACAATGAAATGTTGTTATGCACGCGCCAGACCATGGCTAGGATAAAACTCCCGGTTGAGATTCCCAGAACAAAGAGAAGAAATACCAATAGTCCAGTTGTGAAATCCATGCTTATTGAATAGTTCCTGTAGGTCCAATGCTAATTGCGCCAGTTAATCCTTCCACCTCACCTTCAAGCTCAACTTTCACACTGTAGGTGGTGTATGGCTCCTTAGATTCATATACATATGCCCCGCTGCCTGATGGCGCCGCAGGAATAATACTTTGCAAATCATCAGCACACTCGCTGTTATCAATGGCGAATCCATCAACTCCGTCATTACACATCAACCGATACTGCCCAGTTCCAACCGCAATTGCTTCATCAGCGTGCGGGTATTCATTATATCGTGCAAAATACAGCTCCAAGTTTGCATGAAGCAATGTCATGTCAGAAATTCTCACCTTGTCCCGCGCCGTTTCCCGAGCAGACCCAAGCACCACCACCGCAATGGTAGACAAAATTCCAATGATGGCAATCACCACCAAAAGTTCAATCAATGTAAATCCTTTTCTCATACTATGAGCACCAATTAAGAATTGAATCAGTCAGCTGTTGCGGACTGTGCTGTGTTGTAAGTAAAAACGCATTCGCCCCAGCTTCTTCTGCCTGCTCCACCTCTTCACGAGATGCGTGTGTTGCAGACACTAGAATAGGAGTGGTTTTGTATTTGTTCTTGGTTCTCAGCTCTGCAATAGCTTTCATTGCGCCAATTGTAGATTCCATCACAATCACTTCTGGAGTCTTTTTCTGCAGTAGTGATTTCATTCTAGAAATACTTGGCACAATTCTCACCTGCTTTCCTTGCGCTTCTAGCCGAGTTTTTAGCACCTGTGCAAAGGCTTTATCAGATTCAACCAAAATAATGCACGTTGATGTGGTAGTTCCCATACAGGTTCATCCTATCACAGCGCAAGTCGCAACGCCAAGCCTAGCGCAACAGAATATCGCGGCCCTAATGTGTCTAAAATAGGCTTTAAATCATTAGGGTACACTGTGCGCGCCCAAGGATCTCCAATATAGGTTTTAATCTGAAAATGCTGTTCCAACATCTCTGAAAGCGCTGGAATCCCAGATGACCCTCCAGTAAGGATGATCTTTTCTGGCCGAGACCCCTCACGCTGCACCTGCTCTGAAAACAACATGAATCCGTATTCAATTTCTTTTACAATCGGTTGCAAGCTTTGTTCTAACAATTCCCGAACCACTCTCTGCGCATCCAAGTTGGTACTACGAGACAAATCTTTTTTCACTTGCTCTGCTTGCGCGTATTCAATTTGCAATCTGTCTTGAATATGTTTTGTAAATGACGCACCACCCAACTCAATACTTCTTTGAGTTCTTGGCACACCACGCTGGATCATGAAAAAGTTAGTTCTCTCAGATCCCATGTCCACCACCATGACGGTTGATGGATCATTTCCAACCAAAGATCGCACCAATGCAAACGCTTCTGTTTCCAAACTATCAAGTTGCATTCCAGCTTGTTGGAAAATCTTACTGTAGCGCTCCACAATTTTTCTGAGCGTTGCAACAACCAACACCTCTCTAGACTTCTGAGACTTCACTGCGTCATCTGCCAAATCTGAAACACGCTCATCCATGATGCGCGTATCCAAAACCATTTCTTCTGGTTTGTATGGGAGTAACTTAATTGCCTTAGCTTGCGCAGCCTGCTGCATCTCATCTTTCTTTCCTTCTGGCACTCTAACCATCACAGAAAACACATGTGACACCGGAATACTTGCAGACGCAACCGTGGCCTGACTTTTGGATGCTTTTACAACCTGTTGCAAACGCTGGGCTTGCAAGGTGATTGCCTGCTGTTCTTCTTCAGGAGATTCGCCAGCCATATGAATGATTGGCGACTGCGCATCAGCATAGCCATAGGTGTGCAACCGCGGACGCTTCCCTTGTTTAACGAGCTCAACAATTTTTACACCACCTGCACCAATATCAACTCCAAGCACGTGTTGTTGCTTTTTTGAAAATAGACCCATAGTGGGGAAAGTATACCATAT
>CAYZOG010000015.1:0-3547 GCA_964480225.1 uncultured Gammaproteobacteria bacterium
GTAGGTCTTTGCTTTCTCACGCCCCACACCAAGCTTTTCTTCTCCGTAGCTGTAACTGTTTCCAGCCTTGGTTACGACTTTGTATTCAATTCCAGTATCAATCACATCACCTGCAATTGAGATTCCTTCATTGTACATAATGTCGAACTCAGAAGTTCTAAACGGAGCAGCAACCTTATTCTTCACAATCTTTACCTTCACGCGGTTACCAATGATCTTATCTCCTTGCTTGATCTGCGCTCGGCGGCGGATCTCAACACGTACAGAAGAGTAGAACTTCAACGCCGTTCCACCAGTGGTGGTCTCTGGGTTTCCGTAGAATACTCCAATCTTGATACGAGTCTGGTTGATGAAGATCACAACAGTCTTGGTCTTGTTCACAATTCCAGCAAGCTTACGCAATGCTTGGCTCATCAATCGAGCTTGCAAACCAACGTGGCGATCACCCATTTCTCCTTCAATTTCTGCCTTTGGTACCAACGCCGCAACAGAGTCAACTACCACCACATCCACCGCGTTGCTTCTTACTAGGGTTTCTAGGATCTCAAGTGCTTGCTCACCAGTGTCAGGTTGAGAAATAAGCATTTCATCAACATTTACACCAATTTTACGGGCATAGTCCGGGTCCAAAGCATGTTCTGCATCAATAAACGCTGCAGTTCCACCAGTTTTCTGCACTTCTGCAACAATATGCTGCGCCAAAGTGGTTTTTCCTGAAGCTTCTGGTCCAAAAACCTCGATAATACGTCCGCGAGGAACTCCACCAACCCCAAGTGCAAGGTCTACAGACAAACACCCTGTAGATACTGCATCAATATCAGAGGATCGTGCCTCACCAAACTTCATGATCGCACCATCCCCAAACCGCTCCTTAATTTGTGCAATAGCGGTTTCTGCGGCCTTTAGCCGCTCATTTGTTTCTTCGTTTGCTTTTGATTTTGCCATATTTTTGTTTAGAGATGAAAAAAGAGGCACAGCCCCTCCTTCCTGTTAATCTATTGTAGCGTGACTTATCGAGCCGGCGCAAGTGTGACTAAGTCGCCATCAAGTGGCTCAAAAATCACTGATCTGGTGAGCTCTGTTTTGGCCCCAAAACGCTTTTCTGCGTGAACGGTCACCGTATTGTGACCCTCATGAAGCGGTACGGCCTGTTCAAAGAATCCAGCGTTATTTGGAAGTACTGCGATTCCATTGATATGTACTGTAGAAGCAATGTCAGTCTGTCCTTTGATCACAATCTGTGGCGCTGAAACAGTTTGTCCTTCTTGTGGGGAAGCAATCTCAAGTCCCGGTGGGCTAACTAGTGTGTATACATTTGATCCTAGATAGGTCATGAGTGCCCCAACAACCAACACTGCAGCACCAATTCTTGCGATAGAAACCAAAGTGATCTTTTTACTGATTCTTTCTTTCCACTGTGGCTTACTCTTTTTGGTGTGCGCGTGATTTACTACTGAACTAGTATCAATAAACTCTGCTGGATCAACTTTAAGCGCAGCAAATACCTTTTTAAGGATTGCTTTTTTGTATACACCTTGTGGTAACTTGTCGTACTCGCACTTTTCCAAAGCCTTGAGGTGGTGAACCGGGACATGAGTTTGTTCTGAAAGCTCTCTGATAGTAAGACCAGCCTTCTTCCGAAGCGCAGTGATACGTACACACAGCTCAGGCTGGTGCTTCATTGATTTTCTACGAAGTCTAGTCATTGTAAAAATTATTCTTCGTCTTCTTCAAAGTCCTCGTCGTCCTCTTCTTCATCACCTTCCTCATCGTCTTCAGATTCGTCTTCAAAAAATTCTTCCTCATCGTCATCATCTGCTTCCTCTTCATCTACCTCTTCTGTTTCCTCTAGTTCTTCATCAGAAAGCTCAACGGTCTCAAACTCTTCCTCTTCTTCAAGAGGTTCGTCCTCTATATCCATTGTATCAACTACAGTTTCAGTGATCAAAATCTCTCTAGGCTTTGCACCGTTTGCTGGCCCAACCACTCCTGCCTCCTCAAGTTCATCAAGGATTCTAGCAGCACGAGCATATCCAACTCGCAAACGACGTTGCAAGAATGATGCTGAAGCTTTTCCTTCATTTACAACCAGCTCTTTAGCTTGTTCAAAGTACTCGTCATAATCATTTCCTCCGCCAAACACACTTGGTCCCATGTGCTCACTTGGTTTTTCTGTGATGCTGAGGTCATAGTTTGGAGTCTCATCTTCTTTCAGGAAGTTTGCCACAGCCTTCAACTCTTCTTCACTAACAAATGCACCTTGCAAACGCTTTGGCTTTGAAAGGCTTGGGCTAAGGAACAGCATGTCTCCGCGTCCAAGCAACTTCTCCGCACCACTGCTGTCCAAGATTGTTCTAGAGTCTGTGATAGATGCAACAGAGAAAGCAATACGAGCCGGAACATTGGCTTTGATGATACCGGTAATAACGTTCACACTTGGTCGCTGCGTTGCCAAGATCAAGTGGATTCCAACCGCACGAGCCATCTGCGCCAATCGCACAATTCCTGCCTCAACTTCTTTTGGTGAGGTGGTCATGAGGTCAGCAAGTTCGTCAATAACAAACACCAAGTGCGGCATTGGCTTATCAGCAGTCTTGTTGTATGACGTGATGTCACGTTTACGAGCCTTGGCCAGTACATCAAATCGACGTTCCATCTCTGACACAGTCCATCGCAGGGCGTTAATGGTTTTCTTCACATCAGTAATCACCGGAGTCAGCAGGTGAGGAATGCCATTGTACAAGGTCAACTCAACACGCTTTGGATCCACAAAGATCAATCGCAATGTCTCTGGTGTGTTCTGATACAACAAGCTCATGATGATGGTGTTCAAACACACCGTCTTACCAGAACCAGTCGCACCAGCCACCAACATGTGCGGCATCTTTGGAAGTTCTGCAAACCAGGTGTGTCCACCAACATCCTTACCAAGCGCACACATCATGTTGTTCTCACGGCTCTTGTATTCTTTTGACGCAAGAAGTTCTTTCAATGTCACCATCGCAATCTTTTGGTTTGGAACCTCAATACCAACCAAAGACTTTCCGGGGATTGGGGCTTCAATACGGATTGGGTGAGCTGCAAGCTCTAGCGCCAAGTCATTGTTCAGTGTGGTGATCTTAGAAACCTTTGTTCCGCGTTCTGGCTTAACAGTGTACTGCGTAACAGAAGGTCCAACTCTCACATCTCCCATGCTCACGTTAATACCAAACTGCGCCAACGTTTCCTTGATGATGATTGCATTTCCTTTAATGTCTCCAGCAGTTGGTTTTCCAGAGGTGCTGGTAAGAAGATTAAGCTTTGGAAGTTTTCCAGAACCTTCATACACAAACGGATCATGCACAACAACTTCTTCATCACCGTCGTCCTCGTCATCATCTTCTTCCTCATCACCGTCGTCCTCTTCCTCCTCCTCTTCATCTTCTTCCTCCTCCTCCTCAAACACTTCTTCAAGCTCGTCACCTTCACCAATTTCTCTTCTAGCGAACCTATCGTCATCTTCTTCATCTTCCTGATACTCACCAATCACGCGGAGGCGCTCGATATT
>CAYZOG010000015.1:3647-14832 GCA_964480225.1 uncultured Gammaproteobacteria bacterium
GTACTAAGGGCCTTTAAAGGGTTTGGGTTGTTATTCGGCACCCGTGCCGAGTTGTTGACCTACGACTTGGTCGGGTGGGCGCTGAATCCGACGCTGCTGGCGGCGGCGATCGTGAGAAGGCTCAGCGCCTTGCCGTCCATGTTCAGCTTCCAGAACTCGACGTCGGTGAGTGCCTGAACACCCTCCCCGAGTTTGACCCCCTGCTTCACCACCACCACGCAGATGTGCGTGAGGAAGGGGTAGAAGGAGGGGTCTCTGGACGCCTTGTCGCGGTACCGGATTTCCTCCAGGTCGTTCTGGGAGATCCCCAGCTTGGCGCAGGCGATGCGCTTGGCAGTTGCGAACGCGACATCTCTGGAAACCGCGCCCGTTTTCAGGCCCACCGTGTCGTCGAGCTTGGCCATGCCCTGTGGGCACTCCAGGCTGTCGACGGTGTTGATGGCTTCCTCGAGCGGGCTGAAGTCGCCGCTGTCCACGACCTGCTTCACCACCCCGATGCCCGGACCGTTCTCGGTCATGACGTCATCCTCGGCGAGGAACCGCTCTCGCGTGATCATCAGCAGGCGCCATTCGCCGTCCTCGTCCTGCTGAATGCAGGGGACAAGCACGTTCAGATCCAGAACGACGGAGGGCCGATCGAATTTGAACTTGTCGGTCTCGCTGTCGAAGACTCCGAAGTGGAAGAAGCCCATCCCCATCATGCGGTTGGACATGGACCACACCATGTTTGCGGTGCGGACCGCCCATTTTCCGGTTCCATCAATGCCGTTGCGGAACATTCGCAATACGTCCATCAGTCTCTCCTAAGGTGCACTGCTTGCGTGATTGCTAGCAGATAGTAGAGAGTACTGGTTTTATTGGGTTTTGTCAACATTCTGACAAAACAAAAAGCCCACTCAGCAGAGCAGGACGGGCTGACCTATATAAAAGGATCTAGAATGGCCAGTGTCTTGCTCTAGTGAGTGGGTAGTGCGAAGCACCTGTGGAGGGAGAATGCGAATCGATCATAGACCGAGCGCTTCAAAGGTGTTTAGTACAGGAGTAAATTGAGCCGGAGCCCAGTCTATCCTGACAAACAGCCAACTGTATCAACGTTATATGTATAAAGGCGACACAGTGCCTCTCCTCCCACAGCTACTTCGTAGAAAGGGGGGTGGGGTGAGGCGAAACATAGTTAGACTACATTTGCCTCACCCCTGTTAGCCGCATCATTGCGGACTGAACAAACTATCATATCTCACAGAGTTTGTCAAGACCCTAAACCTCACGCCAAATCAAGTTTTTGAAAAAATCGATGTCAAATATTAAGAAAATCCACAAAACTGTGGAAAACTTTTCGTAAAAAAGCGGGTAAAAGGTTCGGGAAAAAAATGAAAACGCTAAATTTAGCAAAATATACCTATTCTTGACAAAGCCTCAGATATTTGACACGGGTGGATAGCTTGTGTATAATTACGCACGTCTCGTGGTTTTTCCTTGTATTAATAAGGAAGGACTGCGTGCAAGGTTGAAACCCTAATGCAATCCTTGCAAATGATGTCGAAATTGATTCAATGATTCGATCATAACACGCCCCCGGCCCTGTGGGGTATGTTTTTGTATTTACGCCTATGTTCAAGCGAAATTGGGACCTAGCCGCAGATCGTAAGTATTTTACTGATCTCAAGCCGGCAAAAGAACTTCCAGATTTGGTGGAAGTTCAGCAGTACTCTTATCAATGGTTCTTTGATAAGGGTCTAAAAGAGCTTTTCTCAGAGCTCTCTCCAATTAACGACTTTACCGGTCGAGACCTGGAGTTGTATTTTGAAGAGTATTACTTGGATGATCCCAAGTTTGACGAGGTTACTTGTCGAAAGAAAAATATTACATACGAGGCACCGCTTCGTGTGAAGGCTCGTTTGGTGAACAAGAGAACCAAAGAGGAAAAGACACAAGAAGTGTATCTTGGAGAAATTCCAGTGATGACTGATCGTGGAACCTTCATGGTTAACGGAATTGAGCGTGTGATTGTTTCACAGTTGATTCGTTCACCTGGTGCGTTCTTCACTTCAAAGATTGGCCACGGAAGAAAATTGTACGGGGCAAAGATTATTCCAAACCGTGGTGCATGGATTGAAATTGAGACTGATAAGTCTAACGTAGTTTGGATTAAGGTTGATAGAAAGAGAAAGGTAACCGCAACAACAGTGTTGCGTGCATTTGGATACTCAACCACAGAAGAATTGCGAGAGTTGCTTAAGGATGTAAACACTCATCCGCAGATTGATTATGTTGAGGCAACTTTGAACAAAGACCAAGCACAGAATGAGGAAGAAGGACTTCAGGAGGTGTACAAGAGAATTCGACCAGGAGACTTGGCAACAGTAGATAACGCACGATCATTGATTCACTCAATGTTCTTCAACTTTGATCGTTACGACCTAGGGCGTGTTGGACGATACAAGATGAATGAGCGATTTGGTATTGAAACCAAAGATGGTGACCTGGATGGGGCACAGGCACGAGAGAACAGAATCTTGCGACCAGAAGATTTGTTGACTGTTATTAAGGAAGTGATCCGCTTGAACGTTCATCAGGAAGATCCAGATGATATTGATCACTTGGGTAACCGTCGAATCCGAGCTGTTGGTGAGTTGGTACAAAACCGATTCCGTATTGGTTTGCAAAGAATGGAGCGAATTGTGAAGGATAGAATGAGCACTTACGACATTGATACGATTACTCCAGCAAAGTTGATCAATGCGCGACCGGTGATTGGTGCGGTGAGAGAGTTTTTCATGAGCTCACAGTTGTCACAGTTCATGGACCAAACAAACCCACTTGCGGAGTTGGAGCACAAGCGTCGTTTGTCAGCACTTGGACCTGGAGGTTTGTCACGTGACCGTGCCGGCTTTGAAGTTCGTGACGTGCACCCTACTCACTACGGAAGAATTTGTCCGATTGCGACACCGGAAGGACCAAACATTGGTTTGGTTGGACACCTTTCTTCATACGCCGTGATTAACGAGTTTGGATTCCTTGAGACTCCATACAGAAAAGTGGTGAACGAAGGTGGAAAGATGCGTGTGACCAGTGAGATTGTATATTTGAACGCATTCCAAGAAGAGAAAACAATTACAACTAGTGCGACAGTGCCACTTGATCCAAATGGTGTGATTTTGGCAGAGACCATTCCTGCGCGAAAGCACGGTGAGCCGGTTGTTGTGCCAGTTACAGAAATTGAATACATGGATGTGGCATCATTCCAGGTTATCAGTATTGCGACCGGTTTGATTCCATTCCTAGAGCATGACGATGCTACTCGAGCCCTCATGGGAACAAACATGCAACGTCAGGCTGTTCCATGTATTACTCCAGATGCGCCAATTGTTGGTACAGGTCTTGAAGCTCCTGCGGCGAAGAACTCAGGACACGTAATCTTGGCAGAAGGTGACGGAGAAGTGACAGAAGTAGATGGAAAGAAGATTACCGTTAAGTACGGCGGAAAGCTTGGAACAAAGACATACACATTGAACAAGTTTGTTAGATCAAACCACAGCACTTCAATTAACCAGCGCCCACTTGTTTCAGTGGGGCAGAAGGTTAAGCAAGGAGATGCAATGGCTGACGGACCTTCAACACAAAACGGAGAGTTGGCACTTGGACAGAACTTGTTGGTGGCCTACATGGTGTGGGATGGATACAACTATGAGGACGCGATCATTGTTTCAGAACGATTGGTAAGTGGAGATCGATACACCTCAGTTCATATTGAGGACTACGTAGTTGATGTTAGAGAAACAAAACTTGGACCTGAGCAAATCACAAGCGACATTCCAAACGTTTCAGAAGAGAAGTTGAAGAACTTGGACTCTGAAGGAATTATCCGAGTTGGTGCTGAGGTAAAGTCAGGAGACATCTTGGTTGGAAAGATTACACCTAAGGGTGAGACTGAGTTGTCAGCAGAAGAAAAGTTGTTGCGAGCAATCTTTGGAGAGAAAGCGCGAGATGTTCGTGATTCTTCAAAGTACTTGGAGCATGGTGATCACGGAAAGGTGATTGATGTGAAGATCTTCTCAGCAGAGAACGGAGATAAGTTGCAGCCAGGAGTGATCAAGCAGATTCAGGTGACGGTTGCAGACATGCGTAAGATCCAGGTTGGAGATAAGATGGCTGGACGTCACGGAAACAAGGGTGTTATTTCACGAGTGGTTCCTGCAGAAGACATGCCATTCCTTGAGGATGGAACACCAATTGACATTATCTTGTCACCACTTGGTGTTATCTCACGTATGAACCTTGGACAGGTGCTTGAGACCCACATGGGACTTGCAGCAAACTCACTTGGTTACCGAGTGGCAACACCTCCGCTAAACGGAATTTCAGCAACAACGATTAAGGAGAAGTTGAATGAGGCTGGATTCCCAGAGGATGCACAGTTGCAGTTGTTTGATGGAAGAACTGGTGAGCCATTTGATCACACAACAACCGTTGGATACGCATACATGTTGAAGCTTAACCACATGATTGAAGACAAGCTTCACCAACGATCAATTGGACCATACAGCTTGATCTCACAGCAGCCGCTTGGAGGTAAAGCACAGCATGGTGGACAGCGTTTGGGAGAGATGGAAGTTTGGGCGCTTGAGGCATATGGAGCAGCGCACACCTTGCAAGAAATGTTGACGATCAAATCAGACGACGTTCCAGGACGATCAAAAGCATACGAATCAATTATTAAGGGTGAGCCAATCACCAGAGTTAATATTCCTGAGTCATTCCACGTGCTGACACGAGAGCTTAAGGGTCTGTGTCTTGATGTGGAACTCTTGAAGAACGAAGATGGAGAATTCGTTCCGGTCGAACAAGGGGCAGACAAGGATGAGCGAGATAGCCAATAACCCCACAATCATATGGCACGTACATACATGAAGCACAAAGCGCAAAACAACGACCAGTTGCACAACATGGATTTTGATGCAATTCGTTTGCGCGTGGCATCACCAGAAGTGATCCGAAGTTGGAGTCACGGTGAGGTGATGAAACCAGAAACCATTAACTACAGAACCCAGAAACCAGAAAAGACCGGATTGTTTGCGGAAGAAATTTTTGGACCTACCAAAGACTGGGAGTGTTACTGTGGAAAGTATAAGAAGATTCGATATAAAGGAATTGTGTGTGACAAGTGTGGGGTTGAAGTTACACACTCTCTTGTGCGACGTGAGAGAATGGCGCACGTAGAACTTGCAGCACCAGTAACACACATTTGGTTCTTGCGATCTATTCCTTCAAAGATTGGTACCATCTTGGACATGTCTATCCAGAACTTGGAGAAGGTGGTGTACTTTGCAAACTTCATCATTACTGATGTTGATGAGGAGTTGAAGGAGCAGACAATGGCAATGCTTAAGGACGAATATAAGTCTAAGCGAAAGCAGCTTGCCAATGAGATGAAGAATAAAGAAGGTAAGGATGCTGAAGCAGTAGAAGAGAAGTTGGAAGCACTGGAAGAGGATTACCTAACCGCAGAAAAAGAATTGAAGGCAATTGATAGAATGCAGTTGCTTTCAGAAAATGATTACCAAGAATTGTCATACCGATATGGGCACATGTTTGATGCACAGATTGGTGCGGCCGCAATTAAGTACTTGTTGAAGAAGTTGGACTTGGCAAAAACTGCTGAGGCACTTGATGAAGAAATTGAGGTAACTACAACTGCAAAGCGCGACAAGATGATTCGTCGTGTGAAGTTGATTAAGAGTTTGATCCAAAACGACATTAAGCCTGAGTGGATGATCTTGGATGTAATTCCTATCACTCCTCCAGACATGCGTCCGATGGTTGCATTGGATGGTGGTCGTTTTGCAACGTCAGACTTGAACGACTTGTACCGACGTGTGATCAACCGTAACAACCGTTTGCGTCGTTTGCTTGATTTGAATGCGCCGGAAGTTATTGTAAGAAACGAAAAGCGAATGCTTCAGGAAGCGGTTGATGCGTTGATTGATAATGATGCTCGACGTGGAAAGACCGTTACAGCATCAACAGGACAACGAAGAAAGTTGCGATCAATTGCTGACAACTTGAAAGGAAAGCAAGGACGATTCCGTCAGAACTTGCTTGGTAAGCGTGTAGACTACTCAGGACGTTCTGTAATTGTTGTTGGACCAAACATGAAGATGAGTGAGTGTGGTCTTCCAAAGAGAATGGCACTTGAGCTCTTCAAGCCGTTTGTAATGGCCCGCATTATTGCGGAAGGTTTGGCACACAACGTGCGATCAGCGTCTCGATATGTTGAAGCTGAGCATGATGAAGTGTGGGATATGTTGGAAGAAGTGATTGCTGACACACGAGTTCTTCTGAACCGTGCGCCAACACTTCACCGTCTTGGATTCCAGGCCTTTAAGCCACGATTGGTTGAAGGTAAGGCAATCCGATTGCACCCAATGGTATGTACCGCGTTTAACGCTGACTTTGATGGAGACCAAATGGCGGTGCACGTTCCGTTGACTGAGCAGGCAAAGTGGGAAGCTGAGAACTTGATGGCCGCAGAAGGAAACATTTTGAAGCCAGCGACAGGTAACCCTATTGCTACTCCAAAGCAGGACATCACATTGGGATGTTTCTACATGACAACCATGCGTCCTAAGCTTGAGGAAGTGAAGAAAGAAGACATCAAGCGATTTAGCTCATTCCAGCAGGCACAGTTGGCATACAAGTTGAGAAAGATTGGATTGCAGGAGCCAATTGAGGTTGTGCTAGATGAGGTATCACAGAAGCGACTAGAAACAGAAGAACCACGAGTGGTTACAACTGTTGGAAGAATTGCATTCAACAAGATTTTGCCAGACAACCTTCCTTGGTATAACGAGGCAGTGACTGGTAAGACATTGTCAAAGATTGTTCGATTGGTGCTTGAGCACAACGGAACAGCTGCGGCTGCAACAATCTTGGACAAGATGAAGGCACTTGGATTTAAGTATGTAACCAAGTCAGGATACTCACTAGGAATGGAAGACTTCCCATACCTACCAGAAAAGGCAGGATTGGTTGAAGAAGGTGAGCGTCAGGTTGCTGAGGTTGAGAACCAGTATCAGGAAGGATTGCTTACACAGAACGAGCGATACACAAAGATCATTGAGATCTGGACAGACATTAAGGATCAGGTGTTGAAGTCTAACAAGGACTCACTTGATAAGTTTGGTCCGGTGTACGCCATGATTGAGTCTGGAGCGCGTGGATCTCTTGGTCAGCTTGGACAGGTTATTGGTATGAAGGGATTGGTGAGCAACCCGGCCGGTGAGATTATTGAGCTTCCAGTTAAGGGTAACTTTAAAGAAGGTTTCTCAGTGTTGGAGTTCTTCATCAGTTCTCACGGTGTGCGTAAAGGTTTGACCGATACTGCGTTGCGTACTGCTAACGCTGGATATTTGACCCGTCGTTTGGTGGACGTATCACAAGACGTGGTTATCCAAGATGAAGATTGTGGAACAGAGCTTGAGGTTGAGATCACTAAGGAAGAATCAATTGAGCTTGGCGAAACTCTTGAAGAGCGCGTACGCGGACGTTACGCAACTGCAGACGTGAAGAAGCCAGGAACTCGATCAGTGATTGTGAAGGCTGGTGAAATGATTACAGAAGCGCAGGCTCGTGTGATTGAGAGTGCTGGGGTTGAGTCTGTGAAGGTTCGATCAGTGTTCACTTGTCTGTATCCAAAGGCATTGTGTGTGAAATGT
The DNA here is from genome assembly GCA_964480225.1 of uncultured Gammaproteobacteria bacterium. Lineage (GTDB taxonomy): Bacteria > Patescibacteriota > Patescibacteriia > Magasanikbacterales > JBBTQS01 > CAYZOG01. Next base: position 11,363 of record CAYZOG010000015.1, read on the forward strand.
TACGGAGTTGATTTGGCAAGTAACGAGCCAGCAGCGCCAGGAACCGCAGTTGGAATTATTGCGGCGCAATCAATTGGTGAGCCTGGAACACAGTTGACCATGCGTACCTTCCATACTGGAGGTGTTGCGGGGTCAAGCGATATTACGCAAGGTTTGCCTCGAGTTGAAGAATTGTTTGAGGCTAGAAATCCAAAGCACAAGGCCATCATTACTGAGCAGAGCGGACAAGTTTCTGTTGAGGATGCAGAAGGTCGTGTGATTGAATCACCATCAGGACGACGTGTGTTTGAAGGACGTCGCGGACAGAAGATTGTGAAGGTGCACTTCAAGGATGAGAATAATGAAGATGGTTTGATGGAGTACATCATCCCAATTGGAATGAAGTTGCATGTTAAGGATGGTGACTTGGTAGTTGCAGGTGATGCGCTTACTGAGGGGTACCTAGACTTGAAGCAGTTGTTTGCACTGAAGGATCGCGTGTCAGTACAGCGATACATCTTGCAAGAGATTCAGGGAATCTACTCATCACAAGGACAGAAGTTGAATGATAAGCACCTTGAGGTGATTATCCGACAGATGTTCTCACGTGTGTTGGTGACTGATCCAGGTGACACAGACTTGTTGCCAGGAGAAGTTGTTGAGAAGGCACAGTATGAGCAGGCAAATGCTGAGATTGAGAAGGGGCAGAAGCCAGCTGAGGTTGAAGAATTGCTCTTGGGAATTTCTCGAGTGGCGCTTTCAACACAAAGCTTCTTGTCATCAGCATCATTCCAAGAGACTGCAAAGGTATTGATCAATGCGGCGGTGACCGGAAAGATTGATTACCTTGAGGGCTTGAAGGAAAACGTTATCATCGGACGTAAGATTCCGGCAGGAACTGGATTTGAAGGTTCACCATTGGTGATTCCTGAGTCAGCAAAGCCGGCGCCAGTTGCAGAAACTGACGAAGATGCAGAAGGTGATGCGCCTGAAGCTGAGGCAGAAACAACTGAAGAAAAGGTTGAAGAAACCACAGCGTAAAACGTTTAGGAAATAAAAGACCGGCCTCGCGGCCGGTCTTTTTGGTTGTGCAAACAATCTTGACAGATCCGTCTTGGCGTTGTAGTTTACATTGTCACGCGGTGTGACCAATGGAGGAAGGAGAGGTCGTGAAGTTTTTCATTGATGGGGTGCCTGTTGCGTTTGCTCGTGTGGGCTTTCAGGATAGTGACGGGTACATTCTGCAGTTGCTGGTTGACGTCTCTGAGGAGGGTGGTCACCCTGAGGAGGTCGCCAAGCAAATCGCGGACAGACTGAAAGTGTTCAACGGGGGTGCCGGTGTCATGGGTCCGGCACCCTCGGAAGATGGTCCCTACGTGGAAGTCCGGATGCTCGGCGGGTTGGAGCTCCCGGTGATCCTGTGTCTGATGTCCAACGGCATGGCGGTCGTTCAGTACGAGTAGGAAGCTCAACTGTGCTGGGGCGGCACAACTAAAAACCTCTCACTTGGCAGACGCTGGGTGAGAGGTTTTTGAATTGATAATCAATTATGCGTTCTTCATTTTTTCTGACATCTGGTGCAGCCCCATCATGTTGCCTTCTGTGTCTTTAAACGCCGCAATCCAACCCATGTCTTTAGAGATTTCTGTTTTTGGCATGAGGATTTCTCCGCCGTTGGCTTTGATTGTCTCTAGGGTGTCGCTGATCTCAGCAACATTGATGTAGTTCATGAATGGCTGCTGCGGGTGCTTGCGCTTCATCATTCCGCCGTTGATTGCGCCAGGATTTTTAAGCATGAACTTGTCATCAGTTTCTGCTGTGGTTACGCCGTAGTACGGGTCACCGCCAGTAGAGCTGTCTGCTGGCATATCAAATTTGTTAAATCCCCAACCAAATGTTTTTTTGTAAAACTCCTGAGCGCGGTCTACGTCATCTACAGGGATTTCAAAGTGCACAATTGCGTTTTCATTTTTCATAAAATTAGTTTACGAGTGAATTATTTATCTGACCAAATTGCCAATTCATTTCCAGCTGGATCGGTGAAGTGGAATCGCCGCCCACCAGGGAATGAAAAGATTTCTTTAGTAATGGTTGCGCCAGCTTCTGTGACAGTTTTCTGAATTGATTCTAAGTCATCGTGATACAGAATGATAAGTGCGCCGTTTACTACTGGTTTTTCCGAAAGTTCAAATCCACCATCCAGTCCTGCTTCAGAAAATGCAGTGTAGGTTGGTCCGTAGTCTGTGAACGTCCATCCAAACGCGGTGGAGTAAAAGGTTTTAACTGCCTCAAGATCTGGAGCAGAGAATTCGACATAATTGATGTGAGAGTTTTGCATAGAAATTGATATATATTTCATCGTAGTACGTGCAGGACGCATTGACAATAGTCATGGTGTGCTGTACGGTTTGGCCACTCAGAACTTTGAAGGGGGAGGGGTGATGAGGAAGTTGCGGGTGTTTAAAGCGCTGTTGGTGCACATTCGTACCGGGGAAAAAGATCTTGAGTTGCGGCTGAAACTGCCGCGGTTCACCTCAATAGCTGTGGGCGACCAAATCAAGTTTGTTTCTGGTTGCAGCTCATTGCGTGTGGTTCGTCGGGTGGTTGCGATCCGAGAGTACGCCTCTTTGGAGGCGATGCTCGACGCCGAGGATCCTGGCCGAATCGCGCCAGGGCACGACAAGGAGAAACTCGCGGAAGCGGCCGGAAAGATTTGGTCGCAACAACAAATAGAACGATGGGGGCTTATGGTCATTGAGATCACTCGCCCCTAAACCAGGACGTCCATGTGACGTCCTTCACTTTTTGAAAAAGATACCGTGTTGTAAAAAGTGGAGTACTTGGTTGATGACATTTTTGGAGTTCATCATCATGACGTGTGTGCTGTTGACCACAATGTGGTCTCTCATTTCAGGAAGTGTGGTTCTTGCGACTGGGACTTTTCCGTCATGTTCTCCAGGAAGGAATAATGAGGTGATTGGATCGAGTGACCTGTTTGCGGCGATGATTCCAATTTCACCTGGGATTCTAGAGAGCTGGTTTGGAACGCTATCTGCTGCGGTGGAGAGCTGGGTGAAAGCCGGCCCCATGATTGTTTTAACAAATGGAATTTTTTGAAGTTGGTCTACAGCTTCACTTCCAGTGTTTGGTGGACCAAGCATTACAACTTTGTCCACCTGAATATTGGGGTTTTGATTTAACAAATGCCGAACCAAGATTCCGCCCATTGAGTGCGTCACAAATGAGACCGGTGTGTTTGGTGGCACAAAGTTGAGGAGTGCTGGCGCAAGAGTGTGCTCAACAATATCTTCAATGGGCAAAGATCGAGATTGATATGGAACATTACAAACCTCATACCCTTCCTCTTGAAGGTGTTTTTCTAATTTGCTCAGAGACCGATGTGTTCTACCAAGGCCATGCAAGAGAATGATGTATTTTGTTGGGGTCATATTGTGAAGTCATCGTAGTATGCTGGGGTTGGTTAGTAAAGG
>CAYZOG010000015.1:14932-16672 GCA_964480225.1 uncultured Gammaproteobacteria bacterium
TATGAACCAGCCGCAACGCGTTATTGGAATTGATCCTGGCTTTGGTAGAGTTGGGTATGGTGTTGTGGAGGTTGAAGGTAGGGGGAAGTATCGGCCGGTGACGTACGGGTGTTTAGAAACCACTCAAGGTGTGTCGTTTGAAAAACGCCTGCAGGAGATTGATGACATGATGCAAGAATTAATTGCTCGGTATCCATCAGATGTGGTGATGGTGGAGCAATTGTTTTTTTCTAAAAACGTGACAACTGGGCTGAAGGTGGCGCATGCGCGGGGCGTGGTGTTGTTGGCTGCGGCGCGGGCTGGGATTCCGGTGCGTGATGTAAACCCATTGCATGTTAAGCAGGCAATTACTGGAACTGGTGGTGCAGATAAGCAGCAAGTTCAAAAAATGACACAAGTGTTGTTGGGGCTTAAAGAAATGCCAAAGCCAGATGATGCGGCAGATGCGTTGGCTGTGGCGTTGTGTGGATTTTTGTATTAAAAGGATAACCCGCGCTCGTGGTGAGTGCGGGTTACTGTTTAGCCCTGGGATCATGGAAGCCAGGGATGAGTGTTGTGATTTTCCACTCTGTTCTACAAGATGTGCAGAACGCAGTTTTTTTGAGGTCGCCTCCAGTTTTCCTCCTTACTTTGATTCTGCCTTTGCAAGGCCATCCGCGAGTTTTACCGCCGCAGAGGCGCTTACAATGAGGGTTGCCAGGATCAGAGACCACGTAGATTCCGTTCTTATCCATGTCTTCCTCCGTGGAAGGTTCGATACTAGCGAAAATGGGAAAGATTGTCAATGACCAGGAGAGGCTGTGGAGAACTCAGTTTACAGAAGTTTAAGTATCTGCTTAACTATTAGTATCAAAACTAAACGTGAAATATGTTGGATCTCGTAATTGTTGGAGGGTCAGCCGCAGGAACAGCAGCAGCGGTGTATGCCTCAAGACGAAAATTGAATTTTAAAGTTGTAGCTGCAGATCTTGGAGGTGAAGTTGCTAAGTCTGGTGAGGTAGAGAACTACCCTGGGATCAATGCAATCTCTGGTGTGGATCTTTCAAAAAAGTTTAACGAGCAGTTGGAGTTTAACAATGTAGATGTTGAGACCGGTGTGTTTGTGACTTCAATTACGCAAGTTGATGGTGGGTTTAAGGTGGTTGGAAAGTATGGTTCGGAAGAGAAAACATATGAAGCTAAGGCAGTGATTGTAACTACCGGAGCAGAGCCAAGAAAGTTGGGAGTTCCTGGTGAGGAGGAGTTCAATCACAAAGGAGTAACCTATTGTACCGTATGTGACGGGCCGCTCTTTAGAGGAAAGACTACGGTGACCGTGGGAACAGGAAATTCTGCGCTTGAGTCTGCGTTGATGATGGCCGAGATTGCGGACAAGGTGTATGTGTTGGCAAAGTACCCAGACTTTAAAGGTGAGCAGGTATTGATTGATAAGGTGAAGGAGCACAAGAATATTGAGGTGGTGTATGAGGGAATGACCACTAAGATTGAGGGTGAAGGGCTCGTGAAAAGCGTGAGTTATGAAAAGGATGGCAAGGAAGAAACTATTGAGGTCCAGGGTGTGATGGTGCACATTGGAATGATTCCAAACAGTGACTTCATTGAGTTTGTGGAGAAGACGCCAAAGGGGAACATTATGGTTGATAGAAACTGTGCGACCAACGTTCCTGGAATGTTTGCGGCTGGTGATGTGACTGATGTGCCGTTTTGGCAGATTGGAATTGCTACTGGAATGGGAATCAC
>CAYZOG010000016.1:0-16555 GCA_964480225.1 uncultured Gammaproteobacteria bacterium
TGACTGTTAGTGAGGCAATGCCAATTGTGATGGGGATTCTCTTTGGAGGGTTCGCTGAGATGGATTTCTCAGAGACAGGGTCAGAAGATCCTGGTTTCCAAACAGATGGTAATGGTGACCCACTGTATCCGTTTTATGAGGGCTCAGTAGAAAGTGGTAATAATGGATTTGGGGTTAGACCACTAGATACGTCTTCTGACGCAGAAATGCCTGGCTTGTATCCAACCTCAGATACAGATGGCGATGGCTTGCTTAATGTGGAGGAGGAAGCATATGGGACAGACCCAAATAACCCAGACACTGACGGAGATGGATACACAGATTATATGGAGCTAGAGAACGGGTATGACCCACTTCACAACCAGCTTCTAGATGCTGGGTAAATCCATTTGACATTTTTCAAAAAGAGCGTACAATATGGGTGCGCTCTTTTGAATTGGGTGCAAGATGATGATCCTTGGTTGGGTTGTCATCCGAGGTAGCAACTCGTATCGCTCCGAGCGATACTCGTAGCTCCTCTTCATTCATAAATACAAATGCTAGCATTTGTATTTACTCATTCCGAGGTAGCTCAGTGGTAGAGCAGTTGGCTGTTAACCAATTGGTCGCGGGTTCGAGTCCCGCCCTCGGAGCATAGAAAAAGACGGTCCTTAGTGACTGTCTTTTTTTGTTTTTAAAACCTGGTCGGCATTGACCTCGTCACAAATTCTTGGTAGAAATAAGTATCACGATGTCGTGATGAGGAGGAAGTGATGGAAAACGCAAGTCTTCTTTCCATGGCTTGCTGCCTGTTTCTTGGTGGCAAAGAGCTGAAGGGGGGTGACATTCCCTTGATTGACAAGCTGATCGGGGTTCGGCAGCGTCGACAGCTCCGTTGGAAGGATAATCGGTACAAACTTTCGTGGATCACGAGGGCGCGTCTCGTCTTTTATGTGAACCGCTTTCTGGGGCGTCGTGTTGTTCTGGAGAGTGGACAAACAATGAGTGAGTGGATCGATGAAAGGTTCATCCATCTCAGAATGAACGAGAAGCGGTCTGTGCGCCTGAGGGTGATTGCAGGCTATGATGCTGAGTGGGTGTACGCTGCTCAAGCAGCAAAAACACTGGGTGTCGGCGCCTCTTCAATATACAACTCTGCCCTTCAAGGATGGGAGATCGTGAGTGGAACCACACGAGTCGGTTCGACTCGTGATGATAAGCTCTGGAGTGCCCTTGAAGAGGGGATGAAGAAGGCTCACGCCATACTGGGGGAGCTCTCACAAGAATCGTGATCAACTTAGCAACTCATGCCGTCAGGCGTGCAAGGACCCTCATGCGGGAGCCTTCAGTACGTTTGGCGGTCTTTGTTTTTTGATGTAATGTGTGGACATATGAAACAAGTACCACTAACACTTCTAACCGGATTCCTCGGTGCCGGGAAAACCACGCTTCTTAATAGAATTCTAACGGAGAATCATGGCGAGAAGTTTGCGGTGATTGTAAATGAGTTTGGTGACATTGGAATTGACGATGCGTTGGTGAAAAACAACACAGACGGCATTGTTGAGCTTGAAAACGGCTGTGTGTGTTGTTCTGTAAAAGATGGCACACTTGGAACGTTGTTGAAACTTATTGAAGATAGGAAAGATGCGCAGGTGTTTGATCACATGATTATTGAGACAACAGGGATTGCAAATCCAATTCCGTTTGTGCAGGCATTCCTTTCAAAGCCAGAGCTGAAAAAGTATTACAAGTTGGACGGAGTTATCACAGTTGCTGATGCAGCGCACATCACCAATCAGCTTGAGACTATGAAGGAGGCTCGTGATCAGGTGGGTATTGCAGATGTGATCCTTCTCAATAAGATTGACCTTGTAAGTGATAGCGAACTTTCTGAAGTAGAACACAAGCTTCAAGCCCTAAACCCAAACGCAAAAATCATCAAAACAGAGCGCTCAGTCGTGGATCTTAAGTCTATTTTGGGGATTGACGCGTTTAGTGTGGACAACATTGATCTTGATGTGGTGGACGAGCATGGTCATGGTGAGGAAGGTTCTGACGTGCAGTCTGTTGTGCTTCGTGAAGAAAGACCGCTGCAAATGGACAAAGTTATTCAGTGGATTGGGGAGGCGCTCATGTTGAACTCTCAAGATTTGATGCGATATAAAGGCATTCTCAATATTGCGGGGCGTGATCAACGCATGATTTTCCAGGGCGTGCATATGCATTTTGAAAATACAGATGGCGAACCTTGGGCAGATGAAGACCGAGTAAGTGAAGTCGTGCTTATTGGAAGAAACCTGGACGCAGATTTTTATAAACGTACATTTTCAGCGTGTGCTGAATAGTTTGGAATTTTACATTTTTATGGCAACCGCAGAACTCAAAAATAAGAAAACCAAAAAGAGCGTAAGCGCGTTTATTAAGGCTCGGGCAACAGGTAAACGCTTAGAGCACGCGCAATACGTTCTTGATTTAATGCAAAAGGAAACCAAAGCAAAGCCGGCAATGTGGGGCGAGTCTATTATCGGCTTTGGTGATCACCACTACGTGTACGCCTCAGGAAGAGAAATTGATTGGTTTTTGATTGGATTCTCAGTGAGAAAAGACAAGCTCACCTTGTATCTCACATGTGATCTAGATCAATTTGCGCAAGAGCTAAAAGAGCTTGGGCCACACTCTCGTGGCGCTGGGTGTTTGTATATTAAAGACCTTGATAAAATTCATAAACCAACGTTGCGCAAAATGGTAAAGCGTGCAATCAAGCTGGTTAAATCTTGACAAAGCGGTGATTTCATGAAATCCTCGCCTTAGATTTGTCACCAACCAGAAGGAGGCGAGAGTGATAATCTTTTCCGCTATTATGACCGTCGCTTTCCTTGTGATTGTGACGGCGTGGTACACACCGCTCATTCTTAAGCGGCAGGTAGAGCCTGCGCCAGCAACGTTCATCTTGGCCTTTCTGGCCTTCCTAGTTGCATCAGCAGCGCACCTGGCTGTCCCAGAGGAAACCCTAAGGGATAAGCTTTTGGGTAACGTCACGTTGTTTGTGGCAACGATCCAAGTCGGGGTTGTACTGGCCATCATTGTGTACGTGTACAAACGGGACAATAGTTGGGTAGTGCAGTTTGACTGGAGGCAAAAGGCCGCACTCTCTGGCGTTGTGATTGCGCTTGGATACTGGGCGTTGAACAGAGACCAGTCGCACGTGACCTACTGGGCGACGCAGATTCTCTTGTTCGCGTCATACGGGGCAACTATTGTCAGAGCGATTGAGCGCAAGAAAGCGTTTGACTCCATTGGCAACTGGGCGTTCATCACCCTTGGGTCCTTGTTTGGGGCTGTCCCTGCGCTCATGATCTGGACGTGGTACGGTCTGGGCAATTCAGCTCGGGCAGTGCTTGCGAGCGGCTTCACAGCGTGGCTTCTTCTTCACTACGACAAGAGGGAAGGCTACGCCAGGCTGAAAGAAGAGATTCGTGTGGTGCGCGAGTACTACAGATGGAAAAACTAAAACCAGCGGCGGCGCTCAACCAGGGAGGTTGGGTGCTTTTGTTTTCTTGAGATTGTATGTGCTAAGCTATCTTATATACTCAAAACTATGAAAACACTAACGTACTCAATTACAATCAATAAACCAAAAGCAGAAGTATATGAAGCGCTTTTGGATAAAACACTATTTCCAAAATGGGCTGCGGCTTGGGGAGAAGGGATGACGAGTGAAGGAAAATGGGAGAAGGGTGAGCATGTTTCATTTTTTAATACAGAACAAGGAGGTACAAAAGTAGTTATTGAGGATATTCAGCCTGGAGAGCATATTAGGGCTCGACACATTGCTATGGTTGGTCCTGATAATGTTGAAGTTGCCGAACTCGCTGACGAGACAATGAAAAAGTGGATTGGCAGTATTGAGGAATATCATTTCACAGCAGTAGATGAAAACACCACAACACTTGAAGTGAGAATGGAGATTGACCCAATGTTTGAAGAAATGTCTGCAAATTGGCCTAAGGCTTTAGAGTTGTTTAAACAAGCGTGTGAAGAGCGGTAAAGTATGAAAATAAAAACATCAGTAACTATAAACGCACCTTTGGAACGGGTTTTTGATCTGTTCACAGATCTGGAGGGGATTGAATCCACAATTGCTGGGATCAAGAGTATTGAGGTGTTAGAAGGTTCGGCAAAAATGGAGAAAGGGACAACATGGAAGGAAACAAGAGTGATGTTTGGGAAAGAGGCGTCAGAAACCATGAGTGTGACGCATATCGAGCCAAACAAAAGCTATGTTGTGGAAGCGGCCAGTCATGGAATGAAATATCGCTCTACATACGATTTTGCATTTGATGGAGGGGTGACCACGGTGCACATGGAATTTTCGGGAACACCGGTTACATTTTCTGCAAAACTGTTTAGCATTCTAGGGTTTTTGTTTGCAGGCGCAACAAAGAAAGCATTGAAAAATGACATGTTAGATTTAAAACGTGTAGCAGAAAATTCTTAACCAGTACCACGACGATAATCAGTCAGGGCAAACAAAGCCGCCTTTACGGGCGGTTTTGTTATTGTTGACAAGTCTGCTTAAAAAAGGTAGGCTTTTATGTCGCTTAAGGTTATTTCTGTTGTGACGCGCAAAGGTTTTGTGTGTTATTGCGGAGGCGACGTGTAGGAGGTTTGAAATGGAAAACGCCAAGCGGAGTGAAGATGCACCCCAAGGGCCTGATCCCACTCTTATTCCGCTGGAGGATCGTGAAAATCCGTACGTCATGACGGTGGCGGAGCAGCTGGAAGCGTTGCGAAGGGCGATCCAGGAAGAGGGTGGTGTGTGGGAAACCATCACCGAGGAAGACTTCAAGCGGCTTGAGGCAACTGCGCCTGAGTGGCCGAAAGGTGGTGACGCCTTCCGGAGTCTGCGGATCCGCTTTGGCGACGGCACCAAAGGGGTTGAGCAGACGTTTGAGGCTCACTACAAGCGAGCTCGGCGTGTCCACGACCTGCGGCCTCGCAACGGAGACGAGGCGGCACTGTTGTGCGGTGACGCAAGGCATCTACGCCTACACCGCGGGTGGAATCCGATCTTCCACCTGTTTAGGCCAAAGCGCGAGTACCGCGCAGTGGTGGAGTGGGTGATCATCCCAAACCTGAGTGCTCACAGGCCTCGCAAGAGCGTCAACGCCGTCCGGACGACGCGCTCCCTCGCGGATGAAGGTCTGGTCATGATCTGGATGTTCCCGGAGCGCTGGAAACAGCGTCCCGCCTGGGTCATGGCAGGATACGAGTACAACCACTGGGGAACTGTGGGGAGTCATGCTCTGGAAAACATGCTGGGCACTGACTACATCGTCAAGTGGTATGGCGTCCTGACGAGCGACGACCTGTTCAATCATCGCAGGAAGCAGTATACCGACTGGGATCGCAAACAAAGATGTTGGCGCACCGCCGGCTCCTGGACCCTGGTCAATGATCGGCACTACGGCGTCCCCTACGTGGAGGAGGTGACCTAGTCACCGACTTCTAGCTGCGACAACCTGGCGACACACCTTCTGACGTCCGCCAGTAACATACAAAAGACACTTTTGTCGAGCACTCTCGCTGCACAGCGACGGTGAGCTCCAAGGGTGTCTTTTTCTTTTGTGGTATAGTTTTATAAACTAATCAAACACTATGAAAACAATGGCATGTGATTTGTGCGAGCACACCGCACAGGGAGAAACATTTGAAGCGTGGATGCAGGCTCTAAAGCCGCATTACATGGACGCTCACAAAGACGTGATGGAAGATCCAGCAAACGGAAAAGAAGAAATGATGAAATGGATGATGGTGAATAAAGCCCGTTTTGACGAGGTTGCGTAGCTTTTCCCACTAAGTGAAATAAGCAAAAAACCACTAAAATTAGTGGTTTTTTGCTTTAAATACCTTGACAAAACCGGTTTTTTGTGCTAGTATTGAGCGTTAGGATCTAGTGATTCGTTAGAGGAAATTCACCAAATTTTTTCTGTACGAACCATTTAGTCCCAACTAGACTACTGGTTTGAACTCTTTTCAACTGGGATCGCGATATAGGGAGTAGAGATGAAGCTGACATTGTGGTTTGATATCGAGCTGACCGCTGAGCAGCGGCTCATGGTCCAGTCGGTGTGGGCAGCGCTGCACGGAGTTAATGAAGCATTTTCCGCGGAGACACTTCCGCCGGACGAGAGTGATGAGCGGTTCAGGCTGGTCATCACTCACGAAGACGCCAGCATGCTGGACGTGTTCGGTGACGCCTTCCATAACGCCAAGTGGGAGACGGACCATGGTTTCTACAAGGCGATGCAAGATGCGCTTCTGGCACTTCAGCTGCGTGAGCGCATGCGACTGATGGGCCTGACCAGGATGGTCCTCAGAGACGGGGGCGGGGAAGAGGTGTACTCTCGGGAAACCGAGTAAACCCAACCACGCCCCAAACCTAACTGTAAAACACTCGATTGAGCAACTCTACCAGACGGTGGGTCGCCAACGGGTGTTTTTCGTTTATCGCAAAAGTTTTTTAGCAATTGATCTTCCGGCAAGTCTTCCGGCTGCCCAAGAAGATTGTAAATTGAATCCGCCGGTTACGGCGTCAACGTCCATGACCTCGCCAGCAAAGTAAAGCCCAGGTGATAACAATGACTCCATAGTCTGTGGATTGATTTCATCAGTTGAAATACCACCGGCGGTGACAAATTCGTCACCAGGCCTGCGACCAATCAATGTTACGGAAAGACCTTCAGAAAGTAGTTTGTGAAGGGTTTTTCTGTTTGCGGTTGGGATGTCAGTAAGTGTGGTCTCTGGTGCGATTTGTGTCAGTTCAAGAATTGCTGCGACCAGCCTGTGTGGAAGGTGTGTGCCCAAAACAGTCTTAATCTGCTTTTTGCTGTGCGCGGTATCCGTGAGAATGGTCTTCCAGTCTGATTGTGTTTTTTCCGAATCAAGCACAAGTTTCACTTCCATTGGTGAATCCGTCGAAACTTGCTCATGAGCAATGTGAGAAGAAAACGCAAAGGTAAGTGGGCCAGAGATTCCAAAGTGTGTAAATAAGAATGGTCCATCAAGCTTAATCTTTCCAGATTGCAGCCGGGCATTAGGCAATGCAATACCAGAAAGTGTTTTTGGCCATTCTTCTTTAGTGAGAAAACTGTTCAGTGATGGTCCTAGTGGAGTAATAGTGTGCCCAAATGATTCTGCAAAATTGTACCCATCACCAGTTGATCCGGTTTTGCGGTATGCATTTCCACCAGTTGCTACCACAACATGGTCTGCGAGCGTGTCACCATGCTTGGTGGTGATCACATAACCCTGTTCATCTTTAGAAATTGTTGTAACCCGAGACTGAAAATGAAGCTGCACATTAGACTGCGCAAACAACCGTTCAAAAACCGCAACCACGTCTTTTCCATCATTAGATTGCGGAAACACGCGCATGTCATCTTCAATTTTCAGTGGAACGCCGTGATCCTCAAACCAGTTGTACACCGCTTCTGGATTAAATTTAGAAAGTGCGGCCTTCAAAAACTCAGCACCGCGGGTGTACTGCTTGCGCAACACATGCATCTCTCTAATTCCAGTGGTGACATTACATCGCCCACCACCAGAAATAATCACCTTCACACCAAGGGACTTGTTTGGTTCAAAAAGATGGATGTCGCAGGGTGCATTGGATTCTACAAGAGCGGCAGCAGCCATCATTCCAGCAGCGCCTCCACCAATAATTGCAACAGATTGTGGTTTGGTATTCATGAGCAGAGTGTAGCACAACAGCGAGAAAATGAAATAAATCCCGTTGTGTGGTGTAATAGGAGTGGACCATATGACAGATGAGCAATTAGCTAAGAAGGTTCAGGGTGGCGATGCGCAAGCATTTGCCAGTTTGGTTGAGCGATATGAGCAGAAGATGCTTAGGTATACTCGTAAGCTGATTTTTAATACCTCAGAGGTGGAGGATGTGGTGCAAGAGGTGTTTATTAAGGCCTATACTAATATTCAGAGTTTTGATACTAAGCGACAGTTTTCACCGTGGCTTTATCGAATCGCTCACAACACGATTGTTAATTTCATCAGGAAGAGCAGCAGAAGTCCGGTGAGGTATTTTGATTTTGAATCCTTGGCATCATTGTTCACGAGAGATAAGGCCCCAAGCGCTGAAGCGGAGTTTGATAAGACACAGACACAGGAAATGATAGAAAAATGTTTGCAGGAGTTGCCAGAGAAATACCGCGGGCCGCTGGTGTTGTACTACATAGAAGAGTTGGAATATAAGGAGATTGCTGATGTGTTGAAAATGAAACCATCAACCGTGGGAGTGAGAATTCATCGCGCCAAACAAGCATTGCACAAGATTTACACAAAAACGTATGGGGGACTCAATTAAAAATGTCATTCTAAAGAAAATTCAAGATGGTGAGGCCAAGATGCGTCCGCGCTGGTATTTTGTGGTGCAAAGCTTATTGATTGTGACTGCGATTGTGATCTTGCTGTTGGTTCTCACAGCAATCTCAAGTTTTGTGGTGTTTGCTATGCAGCATAATGGCGGTTGGTTTGCGCCTGGATTTGGGTTCTCTGGTTTACGAGCCTTCCTGGTCGCGATCCCATGGATTCTAGTTTTGGCGAGTTTGGTATTTGTGGTGCTTTTGGAAATCGCAGTTAGACATTATCAGTTTGGGTATAGAAACCCAATCTTGATTGGGTTGGGTGTGGTTTTGGTGATGGTGTTTAGTGGTGCTGCGTTGGCACATGGGGAGTTTCATGATCACATGTTGGAGCGCGCAGAGCGTGGGGAATTGCCGGCGATAGGTTCGGTATATCAGAAATATGCAGAAAAGATTGAGGATTTTGAGATTCACACTGGAAAAATCATTGAAGTGCGCGATGATGGATTTGTGATGGTGGAAAAAGAAGATGAGGTTGTTGCGGTGATGGTGACAGAGAAAACTCGGAAACCAAAAGCATGGAAGGCTGAGGTAGATCTTGGGGTGGTGGTGTTTGGAGAAGAGGTAGAAGATGATGTGGTGGAGGCAAAAGCGATCAAGCCGCTTGGTGAACGACACAAAAAACGCCTATTTAGAAAGGGAGAACACAGACCAAACCCAAGAATGAAATAAATTTGTCCAAGCGGTGTAGTACTAGTAGACAGCAATTCAAGGAGGCGCCCAGAATTGCGGTCATTAACTACTAACTATATGGACAAAAAGAAATTACTAACATTTACTGTGTTGCCAGCGTTTGCGCTTACATTGGTGGGGGCAGGAGTTGCATCAGCACATGGAAATTTTGCAGATAGAAAAGATATGTCTGCAGAAGAACGAGCAGAGCATAGAGAAGAGCGCAAGGCCAATAAGGAAGCGCATAAGCAAGAGCTTGCGGATTTGCTTGGGCTAGAGGTGGATGATTTGAAAGAAGCAAAAGAAGCAGGGAAAACTCTAGAAGAGTTGGCAGAAGAGCAGGGAGTTGATTTGGCAGCGTTTAGAGAGCAGAAGTTCCAAGAGCGCAAGGCTAATCGACTAGAAAAGATTGCAGAACGTGTGGCTGCAGGTGACATCACCCAAGAGCAGGCTGATGAGCGCATCGAGAAGATGGAAGAAATGGAAGCGCGACGTGCGGAGGCTATTGCAAATGGTGAAAAGCCAGAGCGTCCTCACAAGCGATGGCACAAGCATGGTCATGGTCCAGATCATGAAGAGTTAGAAGACTAACACAATTCATGTCGCATCAAAAAACACCCAGGCGGGTGTTTTTTGTTTTGCTATGCTGACAGTATTTGCTCTAAGGCTTGATCTGGTGAGACACTCTCATCAGCTTGAGCCTGGACAAAGGCGCTGAGTAGTTTTAATGATTCTTCTCTGTTTTGGTCTAAGCTGCTGCACAGCTGGGACGCAACAGTTCCTGAAGTTTTTGCGGTGAATGTAGAGAGCGCCGCCTTGTCCGCATCTGAAAGATCACTGTTGGTGATGATGGTAAGTAGTTTGAAGTGAGCTTCAGTAGTCATATTATTGGCTGATAGGTGTTACTTCTACAGTTACAGTCACGGGCTCACCTCTGCGTTCTTGCTTAAGAGAAGTGAC
Source organism: uncultured Gammaproteobacteria bacterium (assembly GCA_964480225.1). GTDB lineage: Bacteria > Patescibacteriota > Patescibacteriia > Magasanikbacterales > JBBTQS01 > CAYZOG01. The sequence continues at coordinate 10,056 of CAYZOG010000016.1, forward strand.
AGTGTATGAAACACGATGCTTTCCTGAGATGACACTTACATCACTGATCGTCTTATTGTCAGTTTCTCTGTCTGAAAAGTTTTGCGTGGTAATGTCTTTCCCAAGTTTTGCCACAGCATCTTCAAGTGCAAATTGGATTGCTTGGTCCTCTGTTTGTCCAACTCCACTAACGGTAAACCGCTCTCCAAACTCTGTTGGGTCTGTGTCTGCGTCCTCAATTGCAAAGCTGTGTCGACTTTCTCTGTATTCGTTATTCTGCAGCTTGTTGTTCATGTCCAGTGCAGTTCTACTACTTGATCCATCAGCTGAGCGCGTAGAGATCACAACGTTTTCCGCGCTTCTAGGAAGTTCCCCAGTAGAACATCCATCATTTGATTCTTCAAAGTTAACTTCTTGTGTTTTCCAAAATCTGGTGAATACCGCTTGAGATGGGGGTGTAACATCAGCATCATCAAGCGCTTGTTTAACTTTATCCATTGCTGCAACAAACTTCTTATCCTTAATTTCAGCTCCAGATTCTGCCTTGTTTTCAGTTGCAGTATCTTTTTCCGGTGTGTTTTGACTTGCGTTTGCGTTTTCTGTCGAACCAAACATGGCTGCCGCAGCCGATGCTGCAAGAATAAATGATCGCAATCTGGGGTTCTTTTCCAGTAGTTTTTGCAGTGTATTTCTACTTTTTTCTGCTTTTGCCACTTCTGGGCTTGGCTGGCCGGGTCGCTCAAAACGATTCATATGTATTTTAGATTTATGTAGGGTAAGAGTACCACAGGTTGACAGTAGTATGATAGTTTGCTAGTATTAGCCACTAAACAAGGTCCGGCGCATACGCCAGGGCGGCTCGAATCTTTTTGTGTCATGTGACCTCAGAGAAGTTGGGTCACACAAAACAATATGACAAAAAAGATTGATACTGGTCGTTTTAGCGACCTTGGGATTGCCAAAAACTTCTTGGCATCTCTAACAAAGAAGGGGTTTGAAACTCCAACTCCAATTCAGCATCAGATTATTCCTGGAGCCCTAAAAGGTAAGGATGTTATTGGTATTGCACAGACTGGAACTGGAAAGACGTTGGCGTTTGGAATTCCGATGATTCAGCGAATTGCAACAGGAAAGGGGCAAGGACTTATTTTGACCCCAACTCGTGAGTTGGCACTTCAGGTTGAAGAATCACTGAGAAATGTTGGTGCAGCACTTGGATTGAGAACAGCTGTGATTATTGGTGGGGTTTCTCAGTACTCACAGGTAAAGGCACTGAAGAAAAAGCCACACATCGTGATTGCAACTCCAGGACGTTTGGATGACTTGATGAAGCAGAAGTTGTACAACTTGGATCGTGTTTCAATTATTACATTGGATGAGGCGGACAGAATGCTTGACGTTGGGTTCTTGCCGCAGATCACCAAGATTTTGCGAGACGCACCAAAGGATCGTCAGGTGATGTTGTTCTCAGCAACCATGCCAAAGTCAATTTCAACATTGGCAAGTAAGTACATGGCAATGCCATTGCGTATTGAGGTTGCGCCGCAAGGAACTTCGTCAGAAAACATTGAACAGGAGATCTTTGTGGTGAGAAAGAATGACAAGATGCGCTTGTTGGATTCTATTCTTACTGAATACGCAAAAGACACAATCCTTGTCTTCTCCCGAACCAAACATGGCGCAAAGCGTATTGCTCGAGATATTAGAAACATGGGGCACACTGCCACAGAAATTCACGGAAATCGTTCTCAGGCACAGCGACGACATGCGCTAGATGGATTCACTAAAAAGAAATTTAGAATCATGGTTGCAACTGATATTGCAGCGCGTGGAATTGATGTGAGCCACATTTCTTTGGTGATCAACTTTGATTTGCCAGACAACTCAGAAGATTATGTTCACCGCATTGGTAGAACTGGACGTGCCGGACGATCAGGAAAAGCAGTTTCATTTGTGACACCGTCACAAAAAGCTGACGTAAGAAAGATTGAACGATTGATTAGAAAGGCGTTGCCAGTGTTGCAATTGCCAGAGCTTCCACCAGAGCGAGAGCGACCGCAGTTTGATGAGCAGGAAGATCGCGGAAGACGACCACGACGTGGAGGATTCTCACGTGGCGGCGGACGATCATCTGGTGGGCGATCTGGAGAGCGATCAAGTGGTGGTTCAAGAAATGGAAGACCTCGACGAAGAAAGTTTACACCAGGAAAGCGTAAGAATACTGGTGGACAAGCTGCTGGAAAGCGACGCGGAGGTTCAAGACCAAACCGTGGAAAGCGCAGAAAGTCTCGACGATAAATAGATAAAGCCCTGGGCGAGAGCCTGGGGTTTTTGTTACACTGAATGTATATGAGACACACATTCAAAACCAAACTGTGGCGATGGTCAGCAAATAGCAAAGGCTCTTGGTTTTTTGTGACGCTTCCAAAAAAGCTTTCCAAAGACATTAAGTCTAAACAAAAACGCCGGGTTGGGTTTGGTTCAATCCGGGTTATCGCGACCATTGGTCAGACCTCGTGGAGCACATCAATTTTCCCATCAACTGAAATTGAGGCGTACGTGTTGCCAATTAAAAAAGAGGTTCGGAAGAAGGAGGGGCTTGAAGAAGATAAGCAGGCGAGTGTGGCTATTGTTTTGCAAGAATAACGCACTGCCGAGTTTTGCCTGCAATCTCTAGCTCAAATTCATCTCCAGAAGTTTTCCCAACAAGCGCACTGCCAATTGGGGAGAGATGGGAGATGATATTTTTGTTTGGGTCAGTTTCTGATGGGCCAAGAATGGTGTAGGTTTTTTCCTCGCCGTCCATGGTGATGGTTACGGTGTCGCCAAGCGCCACAGCATCACTAGTGCTTTTCTCAATCACAATCGCGCGCTTAAGATGGTCCTCAAGTTCTAGGATTCTACAGTTAATTCCGCGCAGTCGTCTTTTGGCGAGCTGATATTCTGCGTTCTCTGAAAAATCTCCATTTTGCGCATGAAGCTGAACCTCTTTTGCGGCGTGTGGACGCTTTTTCTTTAGTCGCTCCAAGTCTGCCTCCAGCTCTGCTTTCTTGGCTGAGGTGATATTTGGATCCGGCTTGAGGTTGGTGAATTTTCCAGGTTTTCTATAGGGAACTCTCATATGAAGGCATTGTAGCATATGTCATAAGCTTAGCCAGGTTGACAAAAAGCCTTATTTTACCTATACTCCGGCCAAACGCGTCCCCAGTTGGGGGACGTTTTGATCTCACGAGTATGGAAATTAGAAATATTGCGATCATCGCTCACGTTGACCACGGAAAGACCAGTCTTACTGATGCATTGATGCGCCAGACAGGGATGGTGACCGATGACACTACCAGCATGGATTCTAACGATCTTGAAAAAGAGCGTGGGATTACGATTTACTCTAAAAACACATCTGTCCTATATAAGGACACTAAGATTAATATTGTGGACACGCCTGGCCACGCGGATTTTGGGTCTGAGGTGGAGCGTGTGTTGCGATCAATTGACTCTGTGCTTTTGGTGGTTGATGCGCAGGAAGGGCCAATGCCACAGACAAAGTTCGTTCTGAAGAAGAGTTTGGAGCTTGGACTGAAGCCAATTGTGGTGTTGAACAAGATTGATAAGCCGGCAGCTCGTCCAGATTGGGCGCATGATCAGGTGCTTGAGTTGTTTATGGATCTTGGGGCAAATGACGAGCAGTTGGATTTCACAACGGTATACGCGATTGCCAAGAATGGAACTGCGGTGCTGAAGCTTGATGACGAGCACAAGGATTTGTCTCCGTTGCTTGACACTGTTTTGGAGCATGTTGCGCCAGCGCCAGCAGACACAGCTGCGAAGTTTGCATTCCAGCCATTTAACTTGGCGTATGACAACTATCTGGGAAGAATGGGTATTGGCCGAGTCTACACCGGAACCGCAAAAGTTGGGCAGACCGTTCAGTTGCAAAAGGCGGATGGCACAACATCAAGCGGAACTATTTCAAAGTTGTTTAGCTTTACTGGGCTGGCTCGTAAAGAAGTTCAGGAGATCAGTGCTGGAGACATTGCAATGATTGCTGGAATTTCAGACATTTATATTGGAGACACAGTTTGCGAGGATGTGGAGCAGGAAGCGTTGCCAGCAATTACTGTTGACGAACCTACTATTTCGCTTCAATTCTTGGTTAACAATTCTCCGTTTGCTGGGCGAGAAGGAAAGTATGTGACGTCTCGCCAGATTAGAGAGCGATTGGAAAAAGAGCTTGAAGTTAACGTAGGAATTAAAGTTGATTTTTCCCAGCCAGATCGTTTTTCTGTGTTGGGGCGTGGAGAGCTTCACGTTGCGGTATTGCTTGAGAACATGCGTCGTGAGGGATATGAAGTTCAGGTGTCACAGCCACAGGTTATTGTGAAAGAGATTGATGGTGCAAAGCATGAGCCGTTTGAAGCGCTGACTATTGATGTTCCAGAAGAGTTTGTTGGAACGATTATTGAAAAGCTCTCAAAGAGAAAAGGACAGATGATTGGGATGACTCCAGATCAAGCGCACACTCGATTACAGTTTGAGATTCCAACTCGTGGATTGCTTGGATACCGTAATGAGTTTGTGGTTGATACTCGTGGAGAAGGAATTCTCTCAAGTGAGATGATTGGATTTAAGCCATACGCTGGTGAGATTGAAAAGCGTGATCAGGGATCAATGGTTTCTGGAGAAACTGGAAAAGTTCTTGGATACTCTTTGGCGAACCTTCAGGAGCGTGGGGCGTTGTACATTGGACCAAATGTGGAGGTGTATGAAGGAATGGTGATTGGAAACACAGCCAAGGGAATGGACATGACCGTAAACCCTATTAAAGGAAAGCAGCTTACCAACATGCGATCATCTGGTGCAGATGCTGCACTAAACCTAACACCGCCAATTCCAGTTACACTGGAGCGCGGGCTAGAGTTGATGATGGCAGATGAATATTTGGAGGTTACACCAGAGAATGTTCGTTTGAGAAAGCAGCACCTCAAAGAAACAGACAGAATCCGAGAGGGAAGAAAGAAAAACAAGTAAAAACATTGCGTTTCAAAAAGTGGCCTAAATAGGCCACTTTTTGTTTTGGTTTATTTAAATTTAGGCAATATTTTGGGGTTTTGTCGGCTTGAGGGGCTTGACAAAATCCAAAAAATGTGATAGTGTTTACGCAGCCTTAGTGGCAACTACACTTTTTAACCAGGCTGGACCACGTTGGGCTTGCAACGTGCTACCGGTTGATCAACTACCCAAGCCACGCTGAGAAGACGGTTTAGTAAGTGGGCGCACAAAGATCGCCGAGACACTATAAACCGCCATCGCCACAACAATCGCATTGAGTGTGTCCTATGCGACAGAGTGGAATAACGATGAGTGCCTGGTTCGACAGAGTGAATTGACAGGAGTCAAGCGGCGCAGTCCGCCTCCTACGACAGAAGGACACCACCTCTTACAGCTGTGTCTCAAGGTAGAGAGCGCCAGAGCGCTCCCTTGCGACGTGTAGCGTCTCTGTAAGAAAAAAGTCCATTTAGCCTTCCGTGATGTGCTAGCGCAGGTGCTAGAAGGTTGAACCCCCGAGTCCGACAACAGGGCGAGGGAGCTACAGCAGGAGTAATTCTGCTGGAGTGGGGTAAAACCCACTCGCGACGCAAGTCGCCAACAGATGTGGCGGCCGGATAGTAAGTCTCAGACTTGCTTGAAGGCCGCCCTTTTCTTTTTGTTTAAAAAAAGAAAGACCGCCGTCGGCGATCCAGTTCTTTTTGGATTTAGTCTCGGTCAGGCAGGGTGAGACCGAGTGACTGGGCGAGTGCTCCATTGATTCCTGGGAGTATCTGGAGGATCCGGTCAGCATCCTCGAGTGTGACCCCGGCAGCGCTTGTCATCTGGGCGATGAACCGTTCTTCAAGGCACTTGCAGATTTCGGTGGGGATTCTGCACTCTTCCATCCATCGGTAGACGTCAGAGTGTCCATTGCTAAGCGCCTCTTGGAAGGTGTAGGACTGCTCTCTGAGCGGCACGTCGTTCCTTGTGATGGCACAGTAGATCAGGTTGGACTTCTCAACCCTCCAAATGAGGTCGTAGATTGCGATCAGGTCGTTAGCCCGGCACAAGGCTTCCAGGGTCAAGTATTCACGTTGAGCATTGTCGCCAAGGGGCTTCATTAGCTCATCGTCGCTGACTTGAAACCGATTACCGTTATCCTGCAGCCAGGATTGCACGTCGGTAATTCCCTGATCTCTCAGGTAAGCAAGTGTGACCTTCTCAGAGGCTGCAGTGGCTGCCTCGTGTAGCTCTGCGGCGCGCTCACGGTCTGTGAGGCGCATGATTTCAAAGTGAACGCTGAGCGCTAACTGCCCGTAGTCATGAAACGTGTTGTTTGCCACGTCACCTCCTTGTTGTTTCCGCTGGATTGCGGAAGGTAGAATAATACAATGAAAACCTGGTTTAGTCAATGGTTGCGAGTACTGGGATTCTGCGTTATCCTACATCCACTATGGATATCAATAACAACAGACTCGCGCTTTCAGGAGTGG
>CAYZOG010000017.1:0-5039 GCA_964480225.1 uncultured Gammaproteobacteria bacterium
CGGAAGTCGTCCGGGTTTGCCCTGTTGGCGGCGTGGATCGCATCCACCACCTCTTGCTCTGTACTTGCGTACGTGTGCTCAAAGTTGAGGCTGCGCCCGACGAGCTCAAAGTCCATCGGGTCGGCCATTTGGCTGATGAATTCCTCCATCATGGAGTGCATGGTCTCGTCCACTGCCACGATGTGGACACGGGTCGAGTTGTCAGCCAGGTCGTGCATGATCACTGCGGCGTGTGTCACGTTGCAGTGCATACACATCATGGCGTATGAACGGGACCGGATAGCCGGCGGAGAAGTGTGGGGTGTGTGCATTCGTTCCTCCTACATGACGTAATGCGCGCTAACCCTACCGTATTTTTAAGAAATTGTCAATATAAAAAACAAACCTCCGTCGCGCCGTAATGGCACGCGGAGGGATGATGGGTTTGTGGGTTCATGAGTTAATCGGCGAGTACCAGACCCAGGGCCGCGGTGGCGTCCAGGAATGGATCATTGCCACACGGCAGGAACTGGATGTTGTCGTCAGGGGCGAGCATCTGGGCGTGCCATTGCTCAGTGCTCAGAAGCACTGTCTTGAGGGTTTTGGCAGGGCCGCAGCTATCGCGAAGGACGTGAAAGATCATGCGCCACTGATCCACGTTCGGGCTGCAGATGTACACATCTGCCCAGTTGTCCGCGGTGTCGTCCAAGATGACTCGGACGGCTTGCGGGGTCGTGGCGACACGGACATCAGCTCCGCTGTTGAGATCTTTGAACTCCGCCGCGAGTCGTTCTGCGTAGTCCCCATCCGCATGAAGGATGAGAACGTTCATCGGTTTACTGGGTGTGCTCATGGTTTCCTCCTTCTCTGCACAAGCCAACGCTAGCTGATCTTGCGCAAAGGGTCAAGATAAAAAGAAACCTCGGCGCGCATTGTGCCGAGGTTCGCAACTGAGGTTCGAGGTTGCCCTCAGTTGATTGGCTGTGTTGTTGGTGGGGGCAGAGTCTGCTCGTAGTAGCTCAGTCCAGAGCCGGCTCGAGCGTCTTCCACTCTTTTGACTTCAGGCTCCAGCAAGCCAGTGAAGCTCAGGTAGGCGATCTGCTCCTTGAGAGAGCCTTCCACACCAAGGTCGTCTCTGGATCGGTAGAAGGCACAATCCTCCTCAGAGCCCAGGCAGATCAGGATGAGAAGCGGGTGCGTCCTCTTCAGGTTTGTCAGAATTCGCTCAATGCCTTTCACCTGCGGACTGAACAGCAGGATGTGCGCCCAGGTCTCTCCCGCCTCCTCAAGCAGGGGAATGAGTGCTTCACGAGACGTTATGGCGCGAGCCATGATTCTATCACCAGCCCTGTCCCGGAGCATCCGCGCGTAGTTGTTTGCACGGTGAATGTCCGGATGCAGGACAATGACATTCTTATGATACAATGCGCCGTTCATCTCCCTCCTCCAGTGGTTGCGCAAACAAAACCTACCCAGTTTTGAGTTTATCGTCAACTCTATGGTAAGGTATTCCCACTATGGCCTTCACGCACTTGCACGTTCACTCGCATTTCAGCTTGTTGGACGGCCTGCCACAGATCAAGACATTGGTGAAAACCGCTAAGGCGCGGGGGTTTTCTGCTATTGCGCTAACAGACTACAGCGCGCTCTACGGTGCGATTAAGTTTTATCAGGCATGTGAGGCAGAGGGGATTAAACCAATTATTGGTGTCGAACTTTTTGTTGCGCCAAATGGGATTGAATCAAAAGACCCAAAGATTGATCAGAAAGTTCACCATGTGGTGTTGCTCGCTAAAAACTTTGCTGGGTATCAGTCACTCATGCGATTGATTTCTAGAGCGCAGTTGGAGGGGTTTTACTACAAGCCACGAGTGGACAAACAGATGATGCGTGAGGAGTTGAAAGACCAGAATGTGATTGCATTGTCTGGGTGTATGGCCGGAATCATGCCGCAGGTGATGCGTGCAACTGATGACAAAGAAGTCTGGAAGAAAGAAGCACTTGAGTATCAAAACATTTTTGGAAAGGGAAACTTTTATTTTGAGTTGCAAGATCACCCAGAGATTGATGGGCAGGTGACCGTAAACAACCAGTTGGTTGAGCTTGGTAAAGAGCTCGACATTCCAGTTGTGGCGACTCGTGATGTGCATTATTTGGATCCAGACGATGCAGAGGCGCAAGATATTGTGACGTGTATTAAGAATGGGCAAAAGGTTGATCAGCCAAACCGTTTTTCATTGCGCCATGTTGATCGTTCGCTCAACACAGAAGAGGACATGGCCGGGAGATTTAGCCACATTCCAGAAGCCATCACTAACACGCAGAAGATTGTTGATGAGTGTAACATTGAGATTGAGCTTGGTGTGTGGCATTTCCCACCAGTTGATATTCCACCAAACAAAACTGCTGATGACGAGTTGAAAGATCAGGTGATGACGCGGTTGGCAGCGTTGCTTGAGATGACAGATGAGGTTGTGGAGCGTGCAGAGTATGAACTCGACATTATTAAGACCAAAGGATACTCAACATACTTTTTGTCTGTGGCAGACTTTGTGCAATGGGCTCGTGATCATGGAATTGTAGAAACTACTCGTGGATCTGCGGCGGGATCTATTGTGGCGTATGCGCTAAACATTACGACCGTTAACCCGTTGTATTTCAAACTGCCGTTTGAGCGATTCCTTAACCCGCAACGACCGAGTGCTCCAGATATTGATACGGACTTTGCCGATGATCGTAGAGATGAGGTTATTAAGTATGTGACAGAAAAGTACGGGAGAGATCACGTGGCGCAGATTGTGACGTTTGGAACTATGGCCGCTCGTGCTGCAGCTCGTGATGCTGGTCGTGCACTTGGGATGTCGTACAATTTTTGTGATCAAGTCGCAAAGCTGATTCCGCAGGGTGCACAAGGTATGCCAATGACCATTGGCAAGGCATTGAGTGAGGCGCCGGACCTTAAAAAGTTGTATGACGCCAATGATGAGGTAAAGCGACTGCTCGACATTGCGCAAAAGATTGAGGGTAATGCTCGTCACTGTTCTGTGCACGCGGCTGGTGTGGTGATTTCGCCAAGACCATTGACTGACTACACGCCAATTCAAAAAGAATCTGGTGGAGAAAAGATCACAACACAGTATGAGATGAAATCTGTGGAGTCTGCTGGGTTGGTGAAGATGGATTTTTTGGGAATTAGAAACCTGTCCATTCTTGGAAACGCCGTTGATTTGGTAAAGAAGATTCATGGTGATGAAATTGATATCACAACACTACCATTTGATGATCAGCCAACGTTTGAGATGCTTGCAAAAGGTGAGACCGTTGGTGTGTTCCAGTTGTCTGGGTCTGGGATGACTCGATATTTGAAAGAGCTTCAGCCAACAACTATTTTTGACATTATGGCCATGGTGGCGCTGTTTCGTCCTGGGCCGATGGAATCTATTCCAGAATATATTGACCGTAAACACGGGAGAAAACCGGTTACCGTTCCAGAGCCACGACTTGAGGAAGTTATGGATAAGTCGTTTGGTGTGATGGTGTATCAGGATGATGTTATGGCCACTGCGATGAAGCTTGCGGGATATTCTTGGCTTGAAGCGGATAAGTTGCGTAAGGCCATGGGTAAGAAAATTCCTGAGGAAATGGCAAAGCAAAAGATCAAGTTCTTTGATGGTTGTCAGGAGTACGGAAAGTTGTCTAAAGAAAAGACAGCGGAGATTTGGGGACTCATGGAGCCGTTTGCGTTGTACGGATTTAACAAGGCGCACGCCGCAAGTTACGCGGTTGTGGCGTATCAGACTGCGTACATGAAAGCGCACTATCCAGTGTGCTATATGACATCGGTGTTGGCAGCTGAAGTTGGAGATAATGATAAGATTGCGCAGGTGATTGCAGAATGTGAACGCATGGGGATTGAGGTGTTGCCTCCAGATATTAACGAATCTTTCCAAAACTTTACCGCAACGTCTACAGGTAAGGATGGTTCTCCAAAGCAAATCCGATTTGGATTGTCAGCGATTAAAAATGTGGGTGAACACATTTGTGATGCAATCATTGCGGAGAGAAAAGCTGGTGGAAAGTTTGAAACCATTGAGGATATTATCTCAAGAGTTCAGGACAAAGACATGAACAAGCGGTCTTTGGATGGAATGATTAGGGCTGGAGCACTGGACGCATATGGAGAGCGTGGGTGGTTGTTGCACAACCTCACCAACATCTTGAAGTTTGCCAAAGAAATGGAGCAGCAGAAGTTGAGTAACCAGGATTCATTGTTTGCTGCGGCTGGAATGGATATTGGAACCAAGGTGCCAATGCAAGATGCACCGCCGGCAGACAAGGATACATTGTTGCAATGGGAAAAAGATTTGCTTGGAATTTATTTGTCCGGTCACCCAGTAAAGAAATTTGCAGATGTGCTTGGTGATTCAGTTGATTACAGTGATGAGTTGGAAGAAAAAGAACCAGGAGGGTGGGTGACACTTGCCGGGATTGTGAGCTTCATGAAGAAGAAGATTACCAAGAAAGGTTCGATCATGGCGTTTGTAAATATTGAAGACACGCGCGGGACCACAGAAATGTTGGTGTTTCCAAAAGCGTATGAAGCGCATGAGTCGCTATGGCAAGAAGGAAACATGTTGGTGGTGATTGGTAAAAAAGGAAAAGAAGCAGGGGACAACAAGATTTTTGTGGAGAAAGCGTACGAGCTTACAGAAGCGACCGCACCACAAGTTGCGGCCACACTTGGGCTTGGAAAAAAACAAACCGCTCCGTCATTCACTGTGATTGAGATTCCAACTGGAATTGATGTGCACAAGCGAGATGAGCTGAAGCGATTGTTTGATGATAATCCGGGAACAACGCAAGTAATTTTTGAAATGAATGGGCGGCGCATTGAAAGTACAATGCATATCACCTGGGATAGTACGATGAAGACGCAGGTGGATGAGATTTTACACGATCCACTATCTGATTAATTCCCATGCCGGATCAGCAACCAGTTCCTGCCAGTCAGTGAACTGGTTTTTGGTTGCGTGGAAATATGCGGCTGCAGCAATCATGGC
>CAYZOG010000017.1:5139-15767 GCA_964480225.1 uncultured Gammaproteobacteria bacterium
GCTGCGTTGTCTGTGGTGTATGCCATTTCTGGGATGATCATTTCCGCGTCTGTGTCTTGCGCGGCCTGCAGTAGAGAATCACGAAGCAATCGGTTTGCGCTTACACCACCAGAAAGCAAGATTGATTTTGCACCGTATTGCTTTGCCGCTTTAATTGTTTTTGCAACAAGCACATCCACAATTGCTTGTTCAAAACTGGCACAGAAATCTGCAACGTCTTCTTCTGAAGAAACATCATTGTCTCTCAAATAGTATCGAGCCGCGGTTTTTAGACCGGCAAAGCTAAAGTCAAAATCATCAGACTTAAGCATTGGGCGGGGGAGTTCAATTGCGTCACGCTTTCCGTTTGTGGCTGCCTTAGAAATCTTTGGCCCGCCTGGGTATTTAAACCCTAGAAGTTTTCCTACTTTATCAAAACATTCTCCAGCCGCGTCATCCCGAGTTTTTCCAATCAGTTCATAGTCACCGTGGCCGCGCATCAAAATCAGTTCTGTGTGCCCACCAGAAACCACAAGTGCAACAGCAGGGAATGGAATTGTTTGTGGAGCTGAATCTCCAAGAAGAATTGAATGGATGTGTCCTTCAATGTGGTTGGTGCGCACAACTGGAACATTCCATGCATTGCTTAGCCCGCGAGCAATCTCCACACCAACCACAAGACTGGTGATCAGTCCTGGTCCGGCAGTTACTGCAATCACGTCTGGGCGCTCATCACCAAGTGCTTCATCAAGTACAGGAATGATCGCGGCCGCATGTTCACGTCCTGCAACTTCTGGAATGATTCCACCGTACTTGGCGTGAATATCCACTTGTGAGGCGGTTACATGCGCGCGTGTCACAAAACGGTCGTCCACTCGTTCAATAAGGGCGACAGATGTGTCATCACACGATGTTTCAATTCCAAGAATTTTCATATGGGCCAAGCGTAGCGGTTTTGGAGGTGTTGGTCAATAAACCACTAGCATAGAATTGTTGACCTGGTTAACGATGTGGTAGGGTTTAGACATATGAGTACTCCATTACTATCAGTAGTTATTCTAGCGTGTGATTCACATGTGAATAAGGGCAGCTCAATACTACACTGTTTAACTTCAGTGCTTAATCAAGATTTTGAGAATTTTGAAATAGTTTTGGTTGAAAATAGTCATGCTAAATTAGAATCTTTACACGATATTGAGCAGTTGTTGAATAATCAAAAGCGAAAGAATTCAGTTCAATTTACAGTTATCAATAATCAGAGCTCACTTGGGTGGGGAGATGCAAGAAATGTTGGAATTAGAGCGGCTAATGGTGAGTATTGCGTATTTATTGATGACGATACAGTTGTCTTGAATCAGGACGCTTTGCGTATTGTCGCAGATGCAGCCAGTCGAGCGGATTATGGATATGGTGCAATGCGACTGTGGACGTACGATTCTTGGTTTCAAGATAATGCTAAAGAGCTCCTGGAGGATATCCAAAATGGCAGTGTAGAAAAAATAAGAGAGCACGCTGGATTTCCGCCTCCAGGGATACGAGGTGATTCTGATATAAGCATGCAGTGTAAGACGTTTATTGCGAATTTTGGTTTTGCTAGGCGCTCAATCCTTTTAGAGATTGGTGGATTCCCAGATTTTAAAGGATACGGCAGTGAAGATGACTACGTGATGTTTAGGCTTTTTGAGAAGAATCTTTCATTTGCATATTTGGACAATGTGACAGTTGTGCATGTTAATCATCCAGTTGTGAATAGAGGAGAAAGAACTGTGGTGAAGCTATTTCAAAAATATGTCGAGCAAGGGTATTACTGGTTTCATGTAGCAAAAACATTCACCCATGAAACCCCTCCGAGAAATGCAGTTCTAGAGCCGTTGCAAACTCTGCATTATGATTATCGAGTAGAGGATGCATACAAAACATATGCACTAACTTGCCCACCTCACATTCCAAAGGAAGAGGTCGGGACTTTTGCTATTTGGAGGCAAACTCATCAGTATTCACTTTCCGAGTATTGCAGAAGGATTCACGAGCTCTCACAAGCTTCAACTTTGGAAGAATACGTACAGAAGAGTGAATCAGATTTTGATAGTTTAATCCCAGTTATTTCCAGTGCTCTTGAACATGGAATTATTTCCGTGGATCAGGATGGGAGAGTGGGTGACAGTTTAGAGTTTAAGTTTACAAAACCATTTACGCCATCGGAGTTGTCATCCGAATCATTTGAGCCCGATTCAAATCTCAATCAATTTCCATGTGACTCAAGGTCGGTTGCGCGTAGGGTGGATCTCTTTAAAGAGCGATATCCGTATGCAGAATTTTTGCGAATAGCAATTATTGGTGATGATGACTTTTTAAGTCGAGAGCTAGTGGATGAGTTTTGGGTAGATCCAATTATTATAGAAAAAGATTCCAGAATCGTCAGTCAAATTAGAAGTTTGCCTAGGTCGTATGCCGTTGTTGAGCAAGATGTATCCACACTAGACACCTCGGCAGTGCGACGAGTGCAAACATTTATCACTGACCCGCCGTATACACTTCATGGGCTGCTTCAGTTTGTGATAGCCGGACTAAAACTTTTAGAGATAGATGGAAAAGATAAAGAATTTTATGTGGTGGCAAATCCATCTATTGCAGGGAGTTGGTTTAGTGAGTTTTTACAAGAGCTTTCCGCTGCGGGGATTGGCTGTGTTGGGGTTCGGAAAAACTTTTCTCAGTATAAGCTACCCTCCGGTTTTACTGAGAAGAAGAGAGCTGTGGATTTTTTGCAATCTGTTGGTTTACAATCAGACACGGTACAATATAGCTCGAGTTCAAATTTGTATATTTTCAAAACAAAACATCCTGATATCAAGTATCTTGAATCAGTTTGTGACCCGACAAAAATGTATACACACCTACTATGACATTACAGAAATTAACTCCAAGAGACATTACGTTTCTCCAAGATGAAAGTACTCTATTTTCTATTGACTATCGGGCTATTAGCGAGTCAATGGAATATGATATCCCGGCAATGTGGCGCTACGAAAATCTTTTGCCTTGGATTTTGAGTTCGCAAAAAGTCGTGGTTAATGAGGGTGCTCGTGGCATTTTGTATAAAGATGAGAACGATCACGTTGTTATTCCAACTGATGACGATCCAAAGATTTCTGTATACAAAAGAATGGAGCAGGAGTGGAGTTCTGAGTCGATCAAAAAGCTTTGGGTCGGCATTCCTCATCCTGATGCAGATAGTTTTGCTAGAAAAAATAAAATGGAGCTGAGCTATTCTCATGAGAGATTTTTGAAACTTAACAATAAGATTTCGCAAAAGAAGATTTTAGGCGATATGACGCCAATGTGGAGTGTCGTGAGTTCAGGTCAAGAGTTGAATGAATGGCTAGAGGAAGGTGGGGATGGCTATATCAAGCGTGAGTACGGTTCTGGAGGATTCACTGTTTTTACAAAAGACCAAGTAAAGTCTGATGAGAATTTTAAAACACTTTTTTCCTCATCAGAAGATTCATGGTATGTGGAAGAGGTTGCGAAAGGAGGGTCGTGGAGTATTCAGTGCGTCAGAGAAAGGAACAGTAGTATTGTGTTTGGAATCTCAGAGCAGTTAGTTGAGGATGGTCGGTACTATGCAGGTTCGGAAATTAAAAATATAGACACTCTTTCAGAGAAAATGACACAACAATTGGATGAGGTCTTGTCACGTGTTGATTCTTTTCTAGGCGGGTATGAAGGTTTTTTTGGAATTGATTTTATTTGGGATTCTCAAGAAAAAAAGCTTTCAGCCTTGGAGTTGAATGTTAGGATGACAGCGGCAACTATTCCAACATTAATGTATAATGCATATGGTTGGGAGAGTGCGACATACAAAGAAGATTTCCCAGGAGATCAAGTGACTGGAGACATGACTATTATTACCAAAGATGCGGGTGGAGGATCTGTAGATGTTTTGTATCAGTCGTAGGCATGGGTAATAACATCATTGCCATCCCGCCGTACTATGAAGCGACGTCTTTTGCAGAAATAGTTGCGGGACTAAAGATAGCAAACACAAAAATAGGAAATAAGTTTAGATTTATTGAGGTGACTCCAGGCCCACTTAAAAATCAAGTGGGTGGAGATTTGCTTGATGATGAGCAGTACATAATTGGACAATGGAATTTGATCAGCGCATTGTTGCAGGAACAAGAGGTTGATTCAATTTTGTTCATTGATTTTTTTAATCCTGGAATGTCGCTGTTGCGCTATGCGCACGAGCAGAGAGGTGTGAAGATCAAGTACGGCGCTTTATTACATGGTGGTTCTTTTTATGATGGAGATCTGTATTCTTTTTCTTGGTCTGCTTCTGTGGAGCATGCTTGGGCAGAGTTATTTGATATTGTGTATGTTCCAAGTGATTTTGCACGAATAGCAATGAGTAAGGAACTTCAAGCAAAAACAAGAGTTTTTCCTTGGGGGATGGACGCTGTTAAATTTTTGAAGAAGGATCTAGATAAAAAATGGGACGTTGTGTTTCCTCATAGGCTACAGTCTGATAAAGGTGTAGAGGATTTTATTACGATAGTTGGTGAATGTGATGGAGTTTCATTTGTAGTGCCGGTGCCAAATGAGGATAGTGGTGCGAATAAGTTTTTAAATTCCTTAAGAGTGTTTCCAAATATTGATTTTGCATTTGGTCAGGCTGATGAACAACATCTTAGTACTTTGCAGCAAAGTCGTATTGTATTGAGCTGTGCTAAGCAAGAACTATTTGGTTATTCTGTGCAGAAAGCTGTGTTAGGAGGTTGTTTACCAGTGTTACCAAATCGATTGTGTTATCCAGAGCAATTTGATCAGGAGTATTTGTATGTAAGCATAGGGGAGGCAGTAGAAAAGATTAGTTTTTTTCTGAGCTCCTCTATGAAACCGCCTGTTGTTGAGACGCACACATTTGTTGATCTCCTGCGTGATTTTTTAAAGTCGAGTTAATTTTCTCGATATAACTGTTCCATTCTTCTGTAAAAAACAAAACACTCTCCCAAAAGGAGAGTGTTTTGTTTTTAATGTACCGCCAAGGGGAATCGAACCCCTATTACCAGGATGAAAACCTGGCGTCCTAACCATTAGACGATGGCGGCGTATGCACGGACAATACTATCTAAAATCCGTGCGCATGTCAATACTGAATCAATTACGCAATAGTTGCCTCAGCAACACCGGTCTTTTCAAAGGTAACTTTTCCGTCCTCATCAATGTGGGCAAGGACTTGCTCTACAATGAGGTCGGGGAATTCTGCCTGGATAACTGTGGCTGCAGCAGCCATATCTTCTGCATGCTTAGCCTGCTCTGCTTCCAGTCCGTCAAATGCGGCATGTCCGCCGTATCCACCACAGTCCATGTGGTTCATCACAATTACTCGACGGATGTGGTGCAGCTTGTTTGAAAGTCCAATCTGCTTCATGATGTATGCCTTTTGCGAATCATCCTCACCATCAATCAGGTTTTTTGATGCTCCAGCAGCGGCCACAATATCTGCGTCACACACCAATCCTTCCTTTTCAATAAACTCATGGATCCCAGCTTCAAAACGAAAATCCATACAGTGCAAAATAATTGCAGAACATTCATGTTTCATATTTATGGCGTTATGTTTGTGCCCATCATACAAAACGAATTTAAAAAAGCAAAGGCCACGACCTCGCGCAGTGCGTGGTGTGGCCTCTGGTTGCGTTACCTGGTAACTGTCAGGCAGCAGCCAGCCCCGGAGGGCTGGGATCGATCTGGGTGATCCCGGAGACGACTTGCATGTCGTCGGTCTCGGGGACTCTGCCCAGTGTGACGATGCCGTCAAAGACGGTGTCGTCCTTGGGGACGATGTCGTTGAGCGCGCCGCCTTCCAGCAGACAGCCCAACAGTCGGGATTGGAAGCGTTCTTCACGACGTATGTCACTGTAGAACGCGCCGGTTCCGCCAAACGCACCACAGTCTTGGTGCATGAGGTGGAGCACGGCTTTGTACCCCTTGCCGTCATCCCGCATGTGGTTGGTCTCACGGATCACCTGGATCTGCCCCCAGAAGTGGGAATCCAGCTGACCGCCCTTCATGGTGCGTGCAGCCCCACCCGGGACCACGATGCAGTCCACACGGATCTTGGTGTGGTGGACGTCGTCGAGCCCAATCTTCAGCGTGCCGTCAGAAAGCTCTCGCTTGATCTGCGCCTCCATGCTGTGCGGCGAGTGGGTCCGGTAGTCACTGCACGTAACGGCCAGGACGCGTGTCGCGTCGTGGTCGATCTGCACCGTGATGAACTCGTGGAAGAAGGTCAGCCCAGGTCGATCGGCACAGAGCTCTGCGCCAAACTGTCCAGGGTCGCACTCTTCCTCGCCGTTGTCCGTGTACTCGCCCTCGTTGATCAAGAGCAAGACATGGGTCTGCTTGTGCAGGTCCAACAGCAGTCGAGCCCACTCCAGGATGCACGCACGCGCCTCCGAATCCATCAGCGCAAAGGGCAGCCCCGGAAGTGCAATCAGATCAAAGCGGGGGTTCTCCCCAAGATCCGACCATGCTCTTGTGATGTGGTCCTGAACAAACCGCGTACCGCCGATCACCTCAGCGCGGTACGTGGTAATGACCAGGACTTTGCACTCAGGGTCGTGCTTGAGCACGCCTGAATCGTTTCCCGATCCTCCTCCCATGATTCCTCCTTACAGAAACATGAAAAGGTCAATCCTGCTTCTGGCACAACGCGCGGAACAGGATGGCTCACCCTAGCATTGCTGGATGGGTTCGTCAATGTTGGTGTATACTATTGTCGAACTATTTTTGACGTATGACACTACCTATTTGGATTGCTATTTTTGTTGTAGCCACATTTGTGTTGGTGAAATCTGCTGATTGGTTTACAGAATATGCAGAGCGGTTGGGATTGATGATGAAAATGCCGGCGTTTTTGGTTGGTGTTGTGATCATTGCGGTGGGAACGTCACTTCCAGAGCTTGCCACCTCTGTGCTGGCCGTGCTTTCTGGGGACAACAGTATTGTGTTAGGTAACGTTTTTGGGTCCGACATCACCAACATTTTGCTGGGACTTGGTGTGTCTGCGGTGGTGGCAAAATCAATCATCACCACAAAGAACGACATTTTCTTCTTAGACTTTCCAATTTTTGTTGCGGTGATCATGATGTTTGCGTTCATGATTATGGACGGAAGCCTCAACCAGGTTGAAGGAATTGTGTTGGTGATTGGATTGGTGTTTTACTTCTTTGCATCAGCAGCAACACACAAGCGCGCAGAAAAAGATGTGTATCACAAGAAAACTGAAAAGGTGAAGCGCGCTAAAAAGCCATGGGCAAGTACGGTGTTGTTTACCATTTTGAGCTTGATTGGTGTGTTCTTGGCATCAAAGTTTGTGGTTGATTCTGTGATTGCAATTGCGGAGCTTCTCAACATGGGAACTGCGGTGTTGGCTGCGTCTGTGATTGCGGTTGGAACATCTCTTCCAGAAATTATGGTGGCAGCAACTGCTGCAAGAAAAGGAAAGTTTGAGTTGTTGGCTGGAAACATTATTGGATCAAACATCTTTAACATTGTTGGTGTGGCAGGAATTGCAGCACTTATTACAGAGCTTACTATTGATCCGGCACTTCTCGCGCTACTATTGCCGTTCTTGATTGGAACTGCGTTCTTGTACTGGGCCGTGCTTAAAGATGGAAAGGTAACAAAAGCAGAAGGAGCCTTTATGGTTCTGGCGTACGTAGTGTTTACAGCAAAACTCTTTAATCTCTTTTAAACTGTAGAAAGGAGGTGTTTATATGCAATGTTCAGGAGGATGTAAGTCAATGAAGGCGTGGCTTTCAATGGCAGCAGCGTTGCTTGGTTTTGTAGCAATGATTGGGTATTGGGTAGCTGCAGACGGATTGTTCCTCGGTATGGATCAGGATCAATTGTTTGCAAGTGCAACTATGTTGTTCTTGTTCTCAGCTGTCGAATCTTTGGCCCTCAGCTCTGGAGGATGTCCAGTTTGCCCAGGAGGAAAGAAGAAAAAATAGAATTTGATTTTATAGGCGCCGGCTTCCAGCCGGCGCCTTTTGCATTTGCACCTGTATTTCCCGTATACTAGTCCCGTATGCCAAAGGCAAAACCCACTAGAACAATTATTGGGTCAGATTCGTCATCACCAAATGTAGAACATTTTAGGTGGGAGCATTTTGGTTCAGAAGGGGAGCTGGCAGTGGACATTGCACAAACCAAAAAAGATGTTGTTGTTGTCGCACCAATTGCTGGCGTGGATCCTGATCAAGTTTCAATTGCAATTGATCACGATGTTTTGACGATTAGAGGGGTTCGGGAAAGAGAGCAGAATTTTAATGCTGAAGATTATTTTTACCAAGAGTGTTACTGGGGCGCATTTTCAAGAAGTATTATTTTGCCAGTGGAAGTGGTGAAAGAGAAAACCAAGGCCAAGATTGAGCACGGGATTCTCACCATCACCATTCCAAAAGCAAAAATCACCTCAGAAATTCCAATTGAAGTTATTGAATAAATATGGAACAGAATCTTCTTCAAAACCATGAGCAGCAGCATGGTACTGATGCCGCACCGCAGAAACAGAAATGGCATTGGGCATATTTTGTGTGGGGCGGAGTTGCAGTTGTGGTGGTTGGCCTGCTGGTTGCGGCGCCAATGCTGTATGTCTCTCAGTACACAAGCACAGATAAGGTGGTGCCAGGTGTGTATATTGGTGAGCACCACGTTGGTGGGCTTACCCAAACTGAGTTGAAAACTTTTGTCGAATCTTTTGATACTAAGCTTGTAGAAGATGGGTTTGCACTGGTGTTTGAAGATGGTGATGGTGTGGAAAGAGAAACCGCAGTGTTGCCATTGGTGTACACGCAGGTGTTAGGGCAGTCATTTTCATACGCTTCAATTCAGGTTGAAGATACGGTAAGAGCTGCAATGGCAATCGGTAGAGAAGGGAATTTGGCTGGTAGAACATTTGATGCGTTGCGCACTCGGATGGCAAAGCGCCAGCTGGATGCGGAAGTTGTGATTTTGGAAGAAGAGTTTGATGATGTGTTGCAGGTAAATCTTGGAGAACATGAAACTCCAATGTTAAACGCCGGGTTGAGTTTTGCATCTTCAACTCCTGCAGTTACTGATGAGCGACCAGGTGAAGAGTTTGATTACGGCGCAGTGATTGCAATTGCTACGGAAAACTTGCGCAAACTTGATTTGGAAGAGATTGCAGTGCCAAGAATTACTGTTCAGCCAACTATTACTGCTCGTGAGGCAGAGCCGTTGCTTGAGGTGTTTGATGATATGACTTCAATGGCTGAGTTCACATTGGAATACACCGCACCGCCAGCAAGTAAAGAAAGTTTGGCGCCACAAAAGGAAAAGACATGGACAGTGAAGTTTGCAGATATTGAGTCAATGATTGGTTTCCAGAAGAGCGCAGATGGGGAAGTGTTGTATGGTCTTGAAAAAGAACCATTTGAGTTGTGGCTTGCGCCAATTGCAGAAACAATTGATGTGCTCCCACAAGAAGCAAAGTTTGCGTTGGGCGATGGTGCAAATAAAGTAACGCAGTTCCAGCCAAGTAGAAATGGAATTAGTGTGAGTTCTACAGTGATGTTTGCATCAGTGAATACTCATTTTGCAGATGTGACTCAGCAGGCGTCTGCTGTATCTACGTCTACTGTGGCGACTTCAGAATTGCCAACGCTTGCGCTTGCGTATGATATTGCAGAACCAACAATCAAAACTGCGGAAGTGAATGAGCTTGGAATTACAGAACATTTGAGTACAGGAATTTCTCGGTTTATTGGAAGCTCTCGTGACAGAATTAAGAACATTAAAAATGCCAGCACAAAGTTGAATGGTTTGTTGATCCCGCCTGGTGAAGAGTTTTCGTTGGTTAAGACGATTCGGCCAATTACACGTGAGAATGGGTACGTGCCGGAGTTCATTATCAAGGGTGATAGTATTGAAAAAGGAATTGGTGGTGGGTTGTGTCAGATTGGAACCACCTCTTTCAGAATGGCGATGAACGCTGGAATGAAAGTAACAGAGCGTCACAACCATTCATTGGTAGTGAGCTATTACAATGACCTCACTAATGGAAATCCAGGAACTGACGCAACCATCTTTGATCCGGTTTTGGACTTCAAGTTTTTGAATGACACAGAAAATTACGTACTGATGACCACAGAAGTTGATGTGCCAAATCAGGAGCTTAGGTATCATTTGTGGGGAACCAGTGATGGTCGCAAAGGATATTACACACCGCCGGTTGTGCACAAGTGGATTCCAACTGGGCCAAGTAAAGAAATTAAAACTACCGATCGTGCGCCAGGTGAGCGTTGGTGTCAGTCTGTGCATCCAGGTGCGGTGACCAGTTTTACCTACACCGTTGAGAAGCCGGATGGAACAGTGGAGGAGACATTGTATGAGTCTCGATATCGTCCGCTTCCACAGATCTGCTTTATTGGTGTGACAGAAGAAGAGTTAGCTGCGGAAGAGGCTAAGAAGGCTGCAGAAGAAAATGGCGAACCTATTGATGAAGTAACCGACGGGTTTAAAGAAGATCCAGAAGAGGAAAGCGCAACAGAAGACGCAGAAGAGTAAAATAAAAAACACCTCATGTCTGCGTCCAAGAAGACATATTTATGGAGAGTTCC
>CAYZOG010000018.1:0-2793 GCA_964480225.1 uncultured Gammaproteobacteria bacterium
ACCTTTTGTGAGTTACTCACCTCTGCCAGCTGCCCCAATCTTGGATCAGGAACCTCAACAACACCCACATTTGGATCAATAGTACAAAAGGGGTAGTTTTGCGCATCTGCCTGCTTACTCTTGGTCAGTGCGTTAAATAGGGTTGATTTCCCAACATTAGGAAGACCAACAATTCCAATCTTTAATGCCATAGGGTGCTATCATATCGCGTTTGAGTGGATTGTTCAAATTAATTGTACGAAACTTATTTTTTTGCAAAATTAAATAACACACAGTTTATTAACATGTGGATATGTTCATGTGAAACTGTCCACAGCTAAGCAAGCGATTCTGAATAGCGCTTCCATGCTTTTATGAGTTTTGAGACAGACCACTAGACCACGTAGCCGGAGGGATTAAAATATGATCTCGCAAAAACGAGACCATGTCAACTACGCAAACTGTGGATTGTCACTCTCCCCTGCCCCACTCCTGGCGGATACAGGTTCTCAAATTGAAAATTCGCTACCACCCCTGGGGTTAGGGGACAGAAAAGACCTATCTCACCATCTTCTCAAACTCAGAGAAATTATTGCTATAGGTGAACGTCTTAATACCAAGACTCTCCGCTGACTTAAGATTTTCTTCCGCATCATCTGCCAAAAGAACTGTTGAAGGGTTTGGATTACCAAGAGAATTTAAAACAATCTTGAAGAACTCCGGGTTTTCCTTCATTACTCCCATCTCAGCAGACAAAAACAACCCATCAAACAATCTGCCAAGGCCTTTTTCATTCTTAAGATACTCCCCTCTATATTTTTCTTGATTTGAAGTTAGATAGCACTTTGTCCCCTGTGCTCTCAATTCCTTTACTAACGCAGCAATCTCTGTGTTAACCTCATCACCAATTGAAAACCAATACAGAACCAACTCCTCTACAGTTCCTTTCCAGCCCCAATCATTCAGAACCTTTACCAACTCTTCTTTAAGATCTGCCTTGCCAACTTTGCAATCATTAAACACACCTTTGAAGAAAGGGCGCATAACATCCCAGGTGAGACCATATTCTTTCTGAGCAACTTCAGAGAACAGGACCTTGTTTAAAGTCATGCCATCTGCATCAAAGAGGACTACGTCAAATTTCATACTATTGTGATATGTACCCCCGGCAGGAATCGAACCCACATCTTATCCTTAGGACGGATTTGTTCTATCCATTGAACTACAGGGGCAGGGTATATGTGTCGCAAAATAATCTATTTTCGGTTTTTATTCTGTGGTATACTAGGGCAACCTAAAACAAATCATATGGACTTACTCTTCTTTGGAGCAACACTACTCATTATCATCCTTGGTATTGCGTTCATACTATACGCTGTAAACAAGAAATTACAAACCCTTGAGCACAATCGTGATGATGAACGCGTGATTAGGCTTGAGCAAAACATTGATAACCTGGCTAAGTCTATTAGTGATCAGCGCCAATTGTTCTACAACCAGTTGAATTCGACAACAAAGCACATTAGTGAACGATTGCAGGACAACTCCAAGATGATTCAGAATTCACAGAAACATTTTGGAGATCGTCTGGACAATGCATCTAAGGCATACTCAGTAGTTACAGCAAAACTTTCACAACTTGAGGAAGCTAACAAAAGGATTTATGACGTAGGAAAGGACATTGCGTCTTTGCAAGAAATTCTTAAATCTCCAAAGCTCCGCGGAAATCTTGGCGAACTTTTCTTGGGAGATCTGCTCGCTCAAATCCTGCCAAAAAACAACTACACAATGCAATATTCCTTTAAAAATAAGGAGATTGTTGATGCTGTAATCCAATTGCGCGATGGCGTGATCATCCCAATTGACTCTAAGTTTCCTTTGGAAAACTTCAGCAAAATGATTAACACGCAAGAGCCTGCAGAGCAGAAAGTGCACAGAAAAACATTTATTAAGGACGTTAAGAATCGTATTAACGAGATTGCCACAAAGTACATTCTTCCTGATGAGGGAACACTGGACTTTGCGTTGATGTACATTCCAGCGGAGAATGTGTACTACGAGCTCATCATCAAAGATGAGAATGGGGAGGGGATTATGAACTACGCACTCGACAAAAGAGTGATCCCAGTTTCACCAAACTCATTCTATTCATATCTTCAGACCATTTTGCTTGGACTTAAGGGAATGCAAATTGAATCTAGCGCCAAAGAGATCCTTAAAGAGCTTGGTAGATTACGCGGAGACTTTGATAAGTTCTCTGAGCAATACAGAATCTTGGGTGGACATATCACTCATGCATCAAAGAGTTTCACAGAAGGGGAGAAACGCTTAGGTAAATTTAGCGATAAACTGGAATCTGCCAGTTCTGTGGAACAAAAACTACTCGACTAAAAAACCTTGACAATATAGGAGCAAATTGCTATATTGCTGCCACAACGATAGATAAATTATGCCAAACACAAAGTCAGCAATTAAAGAATTGCGAAAGGTGAAAAAGCGCACCGCTCGCAACCAAAGCAGAAAGCGTGATTTGAGCTACGTGGTAAAGCAGGCACTTCGTGCAATTGCGGCCGGAGATAAGGCAGCAGCTACTGACTTTGCTAAGCAAGTTCAAAAAGCAGCAGACAAAGCAGCAAAGGGCAATGTCATTGCAAGAAACAAGGCTAACCGCCAGAAGTCTCGCATTATGACAAAGCTTAATGCAATGAAGTAATTGTCACCTGCCTCTAACTAGCATTGCTAGTTAGGATCGGGGAGATACATTGCAAATGACCAGAGGGCCCGAGAGGGTCTTTTGTATTAGTAGAGGTTGAG
>CAYZOG010000018.1:2893-4888 GCA_964480225.1 uncultured Gammaproteobacteria bacterium
AACTGAGGCAGGAGTTCGTCCATCGTGGCGGCTCCTGTTTTCATTTTTCTGTCAGTTTCAAGCAAACGAGCTTGTGCGGATTGCAACTGCTCGTAAGAATATTTTTTCAAAAGTGGAAGCGTCTTTTTCACCACAAACGGATGCAGCTTAAGCGCCTTAGCCATAGCAGACTCGGACAGTCCATCCTGCTGCGCGCTGTACAAGTCAGTCAAAATTCTATACTGACGAATCACCATCCCAAACAACTGATGTGAGTCACTTCCAAACTTGAGCTGTGCCTGCAATAACTGCAATGCCCTACGTGTGTTTCCTGTGGTCATTGCATCCATCAGTGCAAACACGGCATCCTCAACCTTTGCATCAACAAATACCTCTACATCTTTTTTAGAAACCACACCACCATCAACGTACATCACCAACTGGTGCACTCGGCTGGCTAAGCGCCACATATCATCACTGCTGTGCTGCGCCAAATACGTCGCAGCTTGTGTATCAATTTGCCCACCAAACTCCTTAGCCAACGCCGCAACCCAAGACTGCATTGCGCGCCCTTCTGGAATATCAAACTGCTGTGCAAACTTCTCTGCGCTTAACTTTTCATATAACGGCTTTTGCGCCTTCTTTGGTTTTTTAATCTCTGCAGTCACCACCAGAACCACATCATCTCGCTGACTCAACCGATCATACTCCTGCTCAAACCAACTCAACACACCATCTTTAAACCCAAACAACTTTGGCATCACCACCATGCGCTTCTCCGCCAAAAACGGTGCGGCCAAAATCTGCTCCTTCACCAGCGCGTCATCCATATCAGGAGTCACACGCACCACATTCATCCCACTAGGATCCCGATCCTGCACAAACTTTTCCTGCATCTTCTGCAGCTGCATTCCAGCCTTATACGTATTTTGTCCATGAAGAAAAATAATCATACTACTTTGCGTCACCCCAATGATCTCCAACCCCAGCCTCAACATCAACAGGAACATCCAAACTAAACACTCCTTCCATCTTCTCTTTTACTACTTTAGCAAACTCTTCCGCTCGAACCTTTGGAACCTCAAATACCAATTCATCGTGCACCTGCATGATCATCTTGCATTCGTCATCTGATGCAATCACATCATCAAGCGCAATCATGGCAAGCTTCATCACATCTGCCGCAGTTCCTTGCACTGGGTGGTTAATCGCCATTCGTTCTGCTGCAGCGCGCAACTGAAAGTTCCCAGCTGCAATCTCTGGAATGTAACGACGGCGACCAAACAAGGTTTCTACATAGCCGTCCTTTTGTGCTGCCGCAATAGTTTTATCAAGATATTTCTTCACCCCTGAAAACGCATCAAAATATTTATCAATAAACTCTTGTGCCTGCGCCCGTGAAATCCCAGTCCTGCTTGCCAATCCAAATGAACCCATGCCATACAACACGCCAAAGTTCACCTCTTTAGCACTTCTTCTCATATCCTTATCTACATCTTTGATATCCACGCCGTGAATCTTTGCCGCAGTTGAAGTGTGAACATCCTCACCATTGGTAAAGATCTTGATCAGCTCTTTGTCCTGCGCCAAATGCGCCACAATTCTCAACTCAACCTGAGAGTAGTCAGCAACCACCAACTTGTTTCCTGGCTCAGCCACAAATGCATCACGAATCTTTCTTCCAGCCTCAGTTCTCACCGGAATGTTCTGCAAGTTTGGATCTGAAGATGACAGCCGACCTGTAGCCGCCACTGTCTGATTAAATGTACTGTGAATTCTTCCAGTCTTTGGATGTGGAAGTGTTGGCAGCACATCAATATAGGTGGTCTTCAACTTCATCAACTCACGATGTCGCTCAATCATTGCAATGATTGGGTGGAACTCTCGCAACTTCTCCAACTCACTGGCCGCAGTAGAGTATCCAGTCTTTCCTTTTTTAATCCCATCAGTTGGCAGCCCCAACCCATCAAACAAAATCTCTCTTAGCTGCGCACTAGAGTTCACATTAAACTCCTG
>CAYZOG010000018.1:4988-15075 GCA_964480225.1 uncultured Gammaproteobacteria bacterium
TGCCAACGCAGGCAGATCATGCGCTCGGCTTTCTGAGTGGATCAAATATGAACCCACCATAATATCAAATAACTTTGCTGGAGCTTCCAATCCATTCTCCCACAATACTTTTAACGAATCTTTTGTGTCGTGTCCTACAAACTCCACATCACATCCCAGCACCTTTTCCCATCCTTTTAGTCTTGCACTCACAAACCAAGCCTGCTTTGTAGTTGCCACACACACCCCACCAAGGATCGCATCTAGATACACACCTGTTCCACGATCCAACACTATCGCCACTCGCTTTTCTTTGGTAATCGCATCACACACCGCATCCAACTCACCCTGCCCAACCTCAACTACAGTAACTTCTTTTTGCTTTTGTAATTCCTTAGCTTTATGTTGCATTCCAGGAATTCTAGAAAGCAGTGATGTGAATTCAAATTCCTGCAACAACTCCAACACTCGATCTTCATCAACTGCCTTACGAGAATATGAAGACAGCTTGTATTCGACAGGGACGTCAGTCCTAATTGTTGCCAACTCCTGAGAAAGATACGCACTCTCTTTTCCCTCTACCAACTTCTTTAGCGTCGCACCCTTGATGCGCTCATCCTCTGCATCAATTGCTGCATAAATCCCATCCAGTGTTTTAAACTCCAACAACAACTTAGTCGCACCTTTGTCACCAATCCCGCGCACACCTTTAATGTTGTCACTAGTGTCACCCTTAAGTGCTTTAAAATCAATTACCTGCTCCGGGGTCAAACCATCAAACCGCTCTGCAACTTTTGGCGCATTGTATTTCACAATGTCGCTCATACCTTTACGCATGCTGTGCACTGTCACCTGATCATCTACCAACTGCAACGTATCCATATCACCAGTCACCACAATCACTTCTGTGTCCTCACCAGCTTTTCCAGTTGTGGCCTTCTTGGCAATTGTCCCAATACAGTCATCCGCCTCAAACCCCTCCACAGAAACATTCGCAATATTAAACGCATCCACCATGTCGTGCACTAATGGAAACTGATCATACAAATCATCGTCCGCCTTTTCACGAGTTGCCTTATAGTCCTCATACAACTCATCTCTAAAGGTTGGCCCAGGCAAATCAAAAGTCGCCACAATGTGAGTTGGCTGCAAATCCTTAAGCACTTTCAGCAAAATTGAAGTAAACCCATACACCGCGTTTACCACCTTTCCGTCTTTGGTTTTGAGTGGTGGCAGCGCGTGATACCCCCTATGCACAATGGCGTTTCCATCCAGGATTACAAGCCTATTTTTTCGAATCTTCTCCATATGTTTGGGGTGAAATATATGAGTAGATTACCATTAATTTAAGTAAAAAAACAGGAGCCTCTGTCGTCCACACAACTGCCGTTCTGACAGTGTATTTCAGATAGAAACTCCTCGGTTTTGCAACACCCAGCTCTATACCAGCAGCTGGGGTTTGCACTGGCACCAGGTCAAAACTACTAGACCTGGATCATGGCGCCAGCCAAGGTCGTGAGACCGGCGAGGTTCACGTCCAGGGTCTTCGCGAGCTGATCGGGCGTGCCGTAGCCCGTCAGGATCTGGCGACCACGCTGCACCGTGAGGCGCATGGCGACGTCGCTGACGGAGCGCTCCGCACCGAGACCGGCGAGGTTGATGCTGCTGACGGCGATGTTGTCCGCACTGGAGATGTCCAGCTTGGTGTTGATGGTCTCGTGGCTCAGCGTGCCCAGGTGGAAGCCCAGGCGACCCGTACCCTCGTCGCGGAAGTTGCCGACGTGGCCGGTGACGATGTGCCCGCTGCAGTTGATCGGCAGCGCGTGGCCGTTGCTGGTCTCCACGAACTGGCCGAAGCTCTGGACGCGAGACGGCAGCCCCACACCGGTCATCTTGAACGCGGCACCGGCGCTGCCGTAGCGGCCGGTCTTGAGCTGCGAGCGCAACGCCGACGGAATCATCTCCAGGACACCGAAGGTGTCACCCGTACCGACGTTGTCGATCAGGGCACCCCCGTCCGGCGTCAGGCCGATGGCGCAGACGCTCCGCTTGCCCACCTTGAGCTCACGAACACCGACCACCTTGCCACCCTCGATCTTGAAGGTGTAGGTGCGCGCCGTCTTCGTATCCACAGAGCCGGACACCAGCGCGATAGGCCGATCGGCCAGCTGGATCTTGGATCCGGTGAGGCTGGCGAGCCAGCTCTCCGCGCAGTGCTTGGCGAGCTCGGCACCGACACCGTTGTCCGGCGCGGCGTTGATCACGACGGCACCGTAGCCCTCCTTCCCCTTCTGGTTGCTGAAACGGAAGTTGGCGTACGGGGCCAGCTGGATCTTGCCCTCACCCAACTCGATCTTGGCGGCGAACGGGTTGCCGTCACCCACGATCTCGTCGTCGATGGTCGCAATGTCCACGCCCAAATCCTCCAGCTGCTCCACAGCCTGCAGACCCTGCACGACCCCGAGGGAGCCGTACATGCCGGTCAGACGGCGGATGCGGCCGGCCGGGACGACGCGAGCCGCGGAACCGATGTTCTCCTGGACGATGGACGTGTTAAAAACACTCATGATGATGAACCTCACTCTCCAACCCCTTCTTTTCAAAGGGGCTCTGTTGAAAAAACGGTTAGGCAGAATTGCCAAAACTGGCAGAATGATACTATCATCACTCCAAATTGTCAATCTCAGATCAACACCATTGATTCACTCCCACATTCTTGCTATCCTAACCCAGCAAACGGCACCGTGGCCAAGTGGTAAGGCAGAGGTTTGCAAAACCCCTATTCGCGGGTTCGATTCCCGCCGGTGCCTCCAAGTATTACAAAACCGCCCCAGAAGGGCGGTTTTGCTTATTTTAGGCAATGATTATCGCCTTATTTAGTGTTTACTGGTATACTGACGACCGACGATCTCCATCTCAAGTGGCTGGATACCAAAGGCAATAGAATCTGCCTTATGCTCCATCCAAATGTCGATTCGACCATGTCCATATCGACGGTTCATACGGTCGTCTACTCGGTAGATCTTATCACCAGAGTAGTTAGGGAATCGCACCAATGTTCCAAAAGGAAGGAAGTTGGCCGCAATCATCCCGTCATACACGTATGTACCATTAGCGGAGATAAATGGGGTGTCGTCTGTTTGCCCAGGTTCACTATTGTACGAAGTCGCGTATACTGTAATAGTACGGTTTGACTCACGTACACCCTCAGAAAGGGGCAAACTTGCTGTTTTTTTGCTAAATTTAGTACCAATCTCTAGATTTGGTAGTCCAATGACTGACGCAGACACGTAGTTTGGGCTAAAAATAGAGAAAAAGACTAAAATTAGCGCCAAAGCAGCAACAAAGCTACGTACAATCATTTTTGCGAATACATCTGGTTTGTTGGTCATATTTTTAGACTTCTAACCAAATTACTGCAAGATTTTAGCATATTTTAGTAATTTTGTCAATATGCCCGTCTCAAGGAACCATCGCACCGGTGGAAACAGAAACAAGCGTCACTACGACAGAAATTCTCGTCCAAAACGAGGAAAGCACAACATTGTCAGCCAACTTTGGAAGACAATCAAGAAACAGTTCAGAAAAAAGTTTTCTTGGAAGCGCGCAATTGCCTGGGGAGCAGGTTTTGGAGTGCTTTGTTTTGCACTTCTGACTATTTATGTGGCATGGATCAGTAGAGACCTTCCAGATCCAAACAAATTGAGTGAACGACAGGTGGAGCAGAGCACTAAGATTTTTGACAAAACAGGTGAGCATCTTCTGTACGAAATTTTCAGCGACAAAAAAAGAACCTTGGTAGAACTTGAGGATCTTCCTTCTTATATTGTGAACGCAGCTATTGCAGTTGAGGACGCTAAGTTCTATGAGCACAGAGGTGTGCGACCAACTGCGATTATTCGTGCGGCAATCTCAAACGTACTTGGTCTTGAGTCCGGAGGTGGTGGTGCATCAACCCTTACACAGCAGCTGGTGAAGAACGCGATTGTTGGAGATGAGCACAGCATCAACCGTAAGATTAAAGAAGCGATTCTTTCTCTTCAGTTGGAACGAAAACACACCAAGCAGGAAATTCTAAAGTTGTACTTTAATGAAATCCCATACGGTTCAACCAACTACGGAATTGAATCTGCAGCACAAAGTTATTTTGGAAAGAGTGCACGAGATCTAAACCTTGCAGAATCTGCAACACTTGCCGGAATTGTTAAAGCACCAACATTCTACCTCAACAACCACGACAAACTAGAGGAACGTAGAAACTTTGTACTTACCAGAATGGTGGGGGAAGGATTTATTACAAAAGAACAAGCTGATGCTGCAAAAGCAGAACCACTAGAACTTAAAGAACGACTCACTGGAATTGAAGCACCACACTTTGTGCTTCATGTTAAGGAGTTACTTACAGAACAGTTTGGAGAAAAACTTGTTGAGACCGGTGGGCTTTCCGTAATCACCACTCTTGATTATGAAATGCACAAATCTGGAGAAGAGGCGATTGCAGAATTTCATGAAGCAAAAGCTGAACAGTTTGGCGTTGGTAACTCTGCACTAGTTGCTATTGAACCAGCAACAGGTCAGGTGCTTACCATGATTGGATCAAAAGACTTTTTTGATGAAGAAGGTGATGGACAAGTGAACGTTGCATTGCGAGCTCGACAACCAGGATCCTCATTTAAGCCGTTTGTATTCTTGGCTGGATTTGAACAAGGATACACACCGGAAACAGTTCTATATGATGTGGTGACCAACTTTGATGCTAGAGGTGGAACAAACTACACACCACAGAACTTTGATGGCGATGAAAGAGGGCCAATCACTGTGAGAAAAGCACTACAAGGTTCGTTAAACATTCCCGCAGTTAAGATGTTGTACCTTGTTGGAGTGAACAACATGGTGAACTTTGGACAACGTTTTGGATACACCACCTTTGGAGACCCAGACCGATTTGGGTTGTCTATGGTGCTTGGTGGTGCAGAAGTTAAGCTTATTGAACACACCTCAGCATACGCAACACTTGCTGCAGAAGGAACCAAGAGGGAGGTGGCGTACATCCTTGAAGTGAAAGACAAAGACGGAGAAGAGCTCTTTAAATGGAAAGAGAAAAAAGAAGATGTTCTAGAACCAGAACTCGCAAGAACCATCACTAATGTATTGGCAGATGATAATGCTCGTTCATATATTTTTGGAACTGGAGGAACCCTTACACTTCCAGGGCGTCCAGTAGCAGCTAAAACTGGAACCACTAACGAATTCAGAGATGGATGGACAATGGGATACACCCCACAAGTTGCTGCGGGTGTGTGGTCTGGAAACAATGACAACACCTCAATGAAAGGTGCTGGTGGAAGTCTTGCAGCTGCACCAATCTGGAACAGCTTCATGAGAAAAGTTCACGAAGGAAAAGGAGTAGAGCAGTTTGGTGAGGCTCCAGAGAACGATGCAAAAAAAGCTGTATTGCGTGGAAGTGATGGTGGAAAGATCACTCTTCTAGTTGATTCTATTTCTGGAAAGCTTGCCACATCATCAACACCAGAAGAGTTTATTGAAGAAAGAACATATCTCCAACCACACTCAATTCTTCACTACCTAACCAAGAGTGATCCTCGTGGACCTGAACCTGAGGATCCAGCAAGTGCAGACAGTCAGTACCTCAACTGGGAGTCTGCTGTACAAACCTGGATTGAAAAACAAGTTGCAGAAGGGGAGAGTGTTGTGTTTGAACTACCACCAACAGAGTATGATGATGTTCATGATCCAGAACTCACCCCTGAAGTAAGCATCACATCACCATCTAATAACGCGGTGTTCAACTCAAGAACCATCATTGCTGATATTGAAGCGTCAGCACCAAGAGGGATTGCTGAGGTGAGATGGTTTATTGATGATCAGCTTGTAGAGGTTGTAAAAACATTCCCGTTCTCCCTTACCCACACAACACGACTCACAGAGAATGGAGAATATACACTTAAAGCAAAAGCGTACGATGATGTTGGAAATGTAAATGAAGATTCAATCACCTTCTCACTTGATGCACCCCCACCACCAGCAGAAATCACATGGTTGTCACCAAAGTCTGATGCGCAATTCTTCAGCTCAAGTTTCCCACTGGCGCTACGAGTTGGTGTGTTCCAACCAGACAAACTTCTCTCATTTAAAATCACCGCAACCAAAGACGGACAATCAACATCTTTGTTTGCAACTTCTGATGTTCAAGAAGAACACTCATTCACCTGGCAGAGCGCTGAGCCAGGAATCTACACACTCTCAGTCACTGCAAACAGTGGAGTAGTAGATGTTCATACTTCCAACCTCACTGTAGAGGTTAGATAATTACTGCCTAATAGGCATGACAATATAATTGTAGTCTGCACCACCCTTTGGTCTGAGAAGAACTGGGGTGGTTGCTTCATTAAGTTGAATTTCTGTTTCCTCCACACCAATCGCATTCAACCCATCCAACACATATCTAAAATTCAAAAGTGTACTTGCCTCATCACCAGTCATATCTGCTGCAAGTGATGATGTGTGCTCACCCAACTGCGTACTTGTTGAAGAGATTCCAATTGTTCCTTCACCAACATTACAATCAATTGAAACCGCGTTGATTCCCTGACTCGCAAACAAACTTGCAGCCTTAACCTCTTTCACAAGTGCGTCTGTGAGGAACACTGCTTTTGTTTTTGATTCTTGAGGAATAATCTGTCTGTAGTCTGGGTACTTTCCTTCAATCAATCGACTGGTCAGTACTACATCACCAACCACAAACACCACCTGAGACTCATCAACCTTCACCGTAACCTGCTTATCCGCATCAGCACTCATCACACGAGCAACCTCAAACAATGTTCTGTGAGGAATGATTACGTTTTTAGGTTCTGACTCTGTAGTCTGTGCAATTGGAATTGCAATCTCAGCCAATCGGTAACTGTCTGTTGCTGCCATTGTAAGTGTTCCAACTGTAGAATTAAATTGGAAATACACCCCTGACAATTCTGGCCGAACCTCTGAACGAGAACAAGCAAATAATACTTTTGCTAATCCAGTTTTAAATTCTTTTGTGTCGAGTACAAACTCCACACCTTGCTCAACAGATGGAATAACTGGAAACTCATCTGCTGGATTACCTTTAATTTTAGTTTTGCTTTTCCCAGAACTAACCACCAACTCATTATCTTGCAGTTCTACCGTGATTTGATCTCCTGAGATTAATTGAATGTAATCAGAAATTGTTTTTGCTGGAACAGTAAAGGTTCCAGTAGTCTCCACCTTTGCTCTTAGTTTTGCTTGCACTGCCATTTCTAGGTTTGTTGTGGTCATTACCACAGAACCTTCAGAAACCTGTACAAGAATATTATTTAGAATTGGAAGGTGAATGTTTTTACCAGCTGCACCACTTGCATGTTGCAAGGCTTGTTTTAAGTTTTCTTGCGTACATGTGAATTTCATATGGCTTAGCTTATTAGTTTATTTATTATTTTATATTTTAAATATAGTATTAACCGTAGGGGGTGTGAATAGTGGGGAAAACCCACTTTCAGCTTTTGTTTTATTGGGTGAGTTGCTGTGTATGAGCGACTCATGATTTTGTGAAAGAATTTGTGTATAACTTTTTGTTTTGGTTTTTCCTGTGGATTGGTTGGAGAGGGGGTGGATAATTTTGCCTTTTTTCCTCTGCTTACCCACAGGCTTATTCCTTAAGTTTTGATTTGATTGTTTCCACTTCCTGCTTCAATTGCATGTTCTCTTCTAGTAGGGAAGTGATTTTTGTATGAGCATGCATTGCTGTGGTGTGGTCTCTTCCTCCTAGGGCTTGCCCAATTGCTGGGTAAGACAGTCTCAAATCCTCTCTTAGGAGGAACATCACAATCTGCCTAGGAAGAGAAAGTCTTTTCTCTCTACTACTACTTAACACCTCAGGTTTGGTGATTCCGTAAAACTCAGTCACGATATCAATGATTTGATCAGGTGTCTTTGGTTGACGTGTTCCTGTTGTCTCAATTGATGAGATGAGTTTTTTAACAGAATCTTCAGTGGGGGTAAGGTTCTTAAGCTCATGGAAAGCCACAACCTTATTAAGCACACCTTCCAGCTCACGAATGTTGCTTTGTGCAACACTAGCGATTTGCTGCAAGATCTCACGAGAAAGGTTTAATCCTCGCTCATTAGACTTGTACTCCAAAATTGCAATACGAGTCTCAAGATCTGGGTTTGCCACGTCAGCAATCATTCCCCACTCAAATCGAGACTTAAGACGATCCTCAAGAGAGGAAATTGCCTTAGGTGGCCGATCTGAAGAAAGAATGATCTGTCTGTTAGACTGGTGTAGCTCATTAAAGGTGTGGAAGAACTCTTCCTGTGTTCTTTCCTTACCAGCAATAAACTGGATGTCATCAATGATAAGGAGGTCTACGTTTCTGTATCGAGTCTTAAACTCCTTTGCATTACCGGTTCTAACTGCGTTAAGAAAATCATTGGTAAACTTCTCACAAGAAACATAAAGAAGGTTGTTGATTTTCTTATCAGAAAGTAGTTTGTTTCCAATTGCTTGGAGAAGGTGGGTTTTTCCAAGTCCTACACCTCCGTAAATGAAGAGTGGGTTGTACGCAACACCAGGTCGGTTTGCAACTGCTTGTGCAGCAGCATGTGCAAGCTCGTTAGTCTTACCAACAATAAATGAATCAAATGTGTATCGAGGGTTTAGCCCAAATGTGTTTGCTGGTGGTGTGTGTGTTGGGATTGCATCAACTTCTTTGTTTGCTTCCTCTGCTGCTTGTGCCTGCACATCTGGAACTGCTGGTGCTGGCTTAAGCTGCTCCA
This sequence comes from uncultured Gammaproteobacteria bacterium, assembly GCA_964480225.1. GTDB lineage: Bacteria > Patescibacteriota > Patescibacteriia > Magasanikbacterales > JBBTQS01 > CAYZOG01. The sequence goes on from CAYZOG010000018.1 coordinate 13,785, forward strand.
CCTTGTAAATAATTTTCTGAATTGGAGTTCCGCTTACGCGTTCAATAGTTTGCAAAATCTGGTTGTGATATTTTTTCTCCAACCACGCCTTGGTAAATGTATTTGGTACACAAATAATAATGTTTCCGTTCTCAAACACACCAATCCCGGTGTTGTGAAACCAGGTGGTGAAGTTTGCTTTACTCACGGAAAGCTCAACCTCTGCTAATACTGCGTCCCAAAGCTCTTGATTCGTCATACCTCCATTAAATGACTACTGTTAACCTAGTCTACCACTGGATTGTGAACGAAGAAAGGGTCTGAAAAGCCGGAAATGTTAATGGGGTGGGGACGATATGTGGATGAATGTGGATAAGCCGAAAACAACCCAAAAGTAGGCTTAAGTCTTGCCAAGAAAACCCCCACATGATATAGTCTTGCTGCAAAAGAACTCTATGCCAAGAAAAGGTACAAAAGGCACATATCAGCCAAGTAACACAAAACGTAGAAGAAAGCACGGTTTTCGTAAGAGAATGGCCACAGCGGCCGGTCGTGCTATCCTTAAGCGTAGACGAGATAAGGGAAGAAAGCGCGCAGCAGTAAGCGTAGCAAAGAAGTAAAAATGCCGGCCGAAAGGCCGGTTTTTGGTATACTGAGAATGTATGTATCCAGCAAAACACAGATTGCGGCTAAAAAAGGAGGTTTTGGGGGTTATTAAGACCGGGAAAGGAAGATCTGGTCGGTTTTTGCGTGTAAAACACAAGAAAAACGATCTTGGTTATCCGCGGTTTGCTGTTGTGGTTGGGAAGAAGGTGGCTAAAAGTGCGGTGACTCGCAACAAGAAGAAGCGTCAGATCAGAGAAAATTTGCGTAAATTACACAAAAATGGGCTGTTTGTTGAGTCAAAAGATGTTGTGGTGATTGGTCAAAAAGGCTTGGTAGAACGGACTTATCAACAAATTGGCGAGGAAATCAGCAAGATTTTGGGTGTTTAAGGGTGTAGAAGGTTTGATATTTGTTTAAAATTAGGTAAGTTTATAACTTATTCACAGTTGTGTATAAGTATGTGGATTATTTTCAGTATTGTACAAATTCCCCAAAAAATAGCGCTTTTTCTGATTAGGGTATATCAAAAAACACTTTCACCTGATCACGGGATCGCAAAGCATCAATTTCCGGATGGGTATTGTAAGTTTTATCCAACTTGTTCACAGTATGGATATGAGAGTATTGCTCGTCATGGGCTCCTAAAAGGTGGGGTATACACTGTGTGGAGGATTTTGCGGTGTAATCCATGGAATCCAGGTGGGGT
>CAYZOG010000019.1:0-15002 GCA_964480225.1 uncultured Gammaproteobacteria bacterium
TGCTTGTGCAATATATTTGTGGAAGAACAACTGCTCTCTTAGTCCATACCATGGAACATTTACAATCACTTTTTGCCAGTTGTCATTGGTAAGCGTGATGTGATGCTTGTGATTTTCATGTACAAAAATAGTGTACGAGCTTTTCTCGTCAATTTGTTGAAGGTGATTGATGAGTTGTGTGAGATATCGGCCATGCCCTCCTGCAATTCCTGCAAGCCGTGCATCAATTCCGATGTGCATATGAATCAATCAGGGTAAGTAGTCGCCGCGCACTGGTCATCCAGTTGAACTGGTCCAGGTGTTGCTGCGCATTTTGGTGTAGTGTCTCCCGCAACACCTGGTTTGTCAATGCTTGCTCCAGTGCGGTAGCCATCATGTCATGTCGCCATGGGTGGGTGAGTAGCGCGGCTGTTCCTCCAGCTTCTGCTAGAGAAGATCCAATGCTAGTAACCACTGGAGTACCGGCCGCCATCGCTTCAATCACAGGGATGCCAAAACCTTCATAGTGAGAAGGGTAGAACAAAACATCAGCAGAATGCAGTAAATGATGCTTGGTTTGTTCATCAATGTACCCAAGAACAGTAACTGAATTTTCAATTCCGTACGTCTTGATCAGGCTTTGAGCTTCACTCCATCCATAACCGGGATTTCCAGCGAGGATTAGTTTTGCGCTTGGGATTTTCTTCAGTAACAGTGTAAATGCATGGACAACTCCAGTGATATTTTTTCGTTTTTCTAGAGTGCCTAAAAACAATACCGTAGGTTCTGGGTTTGCGGGCCTAAGTGGTGCGCGCTCTACTGGTGCGCCAGGAGAAACAACAGTGACATCTTCTGGCTTGCGATCACACAAGGCAACAACATCTTGTTTGGTGTTTTGAGAAACAGCTAACAAGTGATCTGCCTCTGCAATCTGCTTTTTAAGTTTGATTGCCTTGTGCCAAAGCCGTTGTTTTGGTGAATACAAATGGTGATCAATCAAAATACTTACATCATGAACCGTAAGAACGTGCGGAACCGCAGAAGAGGTGGTGGTGAAATGAGAGTTAAGTGAAATCACCAGATCCATTTGCTTTCCAGTTGTCTTCTTGGCGAGTTCATCAAGAGTTGGTTTTCCAGTCAACGCAATCCGCGCATGAAGAAGTTTGCTGGGTAATGTAGTTCTCACTGGGGTAACATGCGGAAGATTCCAGTCTGGCAAGCGCGCTGCAACAGAATCTTTGGCGCAGTTGTGAAGCAGATAAAACGTATGAGAAGTTGGGAGTGAAAAAAGCGCATCACAAAGTTGACGCGCATACCGACTCACTCCAGTTGGGCGAGCATCAAGAAGTGGACGTGCATCAATCAGTACGTTCATAGCGCTTCTTGGCCAAAGTATCTTCTACAACCTTTTTGATGTTTGCCTTGAACAGCTCTTTTCCAAATTGTTCTGCGTGCCCTGAGATGATTGCGGCAGAAAACTTCTTAGCATCAAAATTCAGCACAGTGTCTAGTAGGCTGCCCCAGTTTTGTTCGTCAAAGAAAACACCAGTCTTGCCTTCTACCACACTTTCAGTTGCGCCGCCCTTGCGATACGCAATCACTGGTGTTCCCATCATTTGGGATTCAATCACTGTAATACCAAAGTCTTCTTCTTGTGGGTGAATGTATGCTTCAGCATTGGCGTACAGTCCGCATTTTTCTTCGTCAGCAACATGACCAAGGAATTCAATACTTGGTCCGGCCATTGCCTTGAGTTTTGCCTCCTCTCTTCCTGAGCCAAAGATTTTTAACTTCCATCCCAAGCGATTAAACACATCAATGATCAGATCAAACCGCTTGTACGGCACTAGGCGACCACCAGCTAGAAAGTAGGGTTCGTCAGAGGTGGTTTGGGTTACTGGGCAGCTCAACTCCAAAGGCGGATTAATCACCACAGATCCCATGCCGTAATACTGCTCAATGCGACCAGCTACAGTTTGAGAGTTGGCAATAAATTGATCCACGCGTGTACGTGCTGCTTTGGCGTCCCATTCTCTTAAGCGATCAAACAATGGAGGCAACAGTGCCTTGATTGGCGCAGGGTACTTCAAGCTCTTAATGTAATTTTCAGATTCAGACCACAAATATCTGGTTGGGGTGTGGCAATAACACACATGTGCCGCATCCTCACGAGTAATCACACCCTTGGCATACGCACTGGTAGAGGAGAGCACCACATCAAACTCAGAAAGATCATAGGACTCAACCGCTTTGGTCATCAGCGGCAAATACCACTGGTAGTGATTCTTCCAAAACGGCAACTTCTCAATAAAACTGCTACGCACATCAGCCTTGGTAAATCCTAGATGCACTTTTTCTCTATCAAAAAACTGGACAAAGATTGGAGCCTCTGGCCAGATCTCATGAAACACTCTAAGCACGCGCTCAGCACCACCGTCCTGAGAAAGATAATCATGTACAAGCGCAATCTTATAATCCATAGTCATTACAAAGCCTTGCGTCGACGAATGACCGCCCATGGGGTCTTAATAATGATCGCCAAATCAAGGAGCAATGACCAGTGTTCAATGTAAAAAATGTCGAGTCTGTTTTCTTCCTCAAATGGAAGATCGCTGCGACCAGAAATTTGGGCGAGCCCTGTGATTCCTGGTTTAATCGCATGCGCTTTTTTGTGATGCAATTTGTATTTGGCCACTTCACGAGGTTGGTGTGGGCGCGGTCCAACCAAACTCATGTCACCTTTGATTACGTTAATGAACTGTGGCAGCTCATCAACACTCCACCGACGAATCCACGCACCAAACGGTGTGACTCGAGGGTCGTTTTCAATTTTATATAGCGGTCCTTTTTTAGAACTTTTGGCTTTGATAAGTTTTTCTTCTTTAGCGAGTGCGGCTTTTTGGTTTTTAAACTGCTCACCAATAGAATCCTTTTGATACATTGAGCGGAATTTCAATGTGTTGAACTCTGCGCCACGTTCACCAATGCGTTTGTTTTTAAAAATGATTGGGCGTCCGGTTTCAAACAAGATCACGAGCGCTGCCCAAATGGTAATTGGTGCGGTGAAAATTAGAAGTAGTGTTGCTACCGCAATATCAACTAGGCGTTTGATGATTCTTCCCCAGCCTTCAAGTCGTGTTCGTTTAAGTTCAACCAATGGGATTCCGGCAACCGTATCAATTCCAGTTTGTCGGCGGTAGCTGGCAAATACATCCGGAGTAAATTTCAGCACCAAGTGATGCTCCTCACAAAAGGCGAGTACTGCGTCTGCAGAAGGTTCGTCAATAATTGGATCAAGAAGAAGAACCTGCTCAACATTGTGTTTTTTCACGAGCCCTTTCAGCGCTTTTGTGTTTTGTGGAGTTAGCGAATTTACTTGTTTAATCACGTTGTAGCCAAATCCAGAAATAGAGTTAAGCACACGGACCAACGCATCAGCAGTTGGTGAGTTTCCAATCACAATCACCGCTCGAGTTCCAAACCCGGCTTTGTACAACCAGATTTTTACAACTCGTAACACCAGTCGGCCAATCAACACGTACAAGATGCTGAACACAAATGCGGCAAACACCAAAAAGCGAGAGTGGAAAATTTCTCCTCTAAAGAAAATTACAATTGCAATGATGGCAAAGCTGGTGAATGAGCCAAGTACAACTTTCTTGAGCTCTTCTGCAAACTTCTTGTTGCCCTCAATAGAGTAGAGGCCTGAAAGTGCAAACACCACAACCCACCCAAGTGCGGCCACGGCCGCAATGTCCATGTAGCTCTCAAACGCAAGATCAAATCGCACTTCTCGGATTTCCGTCACCTGACTGGCAAAACGCAAAGACCAGGCAGAGATTGCTGCCAAAATCACCATGAGATAGTCCACTGGCACGCGCAGTGCAGTGAGGAATAAGTCCAGTCGCATAGAGTAGAATATGCCCGTATTGTAGCGATTTTTGGGGGTGAAGTCAAAGCAAGCTTGTGAATTTTGTACGGAAATGGTTATCTGGTCATAGTGACAATAACTGATCAAGGAAAGGAGTGGAAAAGGTGAGTGATTTAGACACTGCTATAGAGGTGAGGTCTGCCATGCAGGCAGTGGGTGCTACTGCAGCTGATTGGGATGCCCTCAAGGACGTGGGTGTACTTGGGCAAGTCCTTCTTGTTCTGCGGCGCCAGGCAAATGTCGTGCCGCGCACACATATCATTGACTGCGACGCTCCGTCGTTTTGTCGAGAGCAAGACGTTGTGGTTAGTCATCGCGAGCACGGGGTAATGGATTGGTCCGCTGCTCAGATCGACTTATGGCTGTCTGAGAGGCAAAAACGACCTGGTCACAGCTCGGGTCGTGCCTTGCTAGATGCCCTTTCTGGCGCGCAGACCGCTAACGCGAATGTGCTGGATTATCTCCTGAAGGAGGAAAACTGGTACATCATCCCTGAGCCTTGGAAGGGGGTTAAGACTGGGTTTTGGGGGACTGTCTATAAAGATGCGACGGGTTCTCTCTTTGTCCGGTGTCTTTGTTGGCATGGGTCGGGGTGGGCAGAGGAGAAGATGCTAGTGCGGCTGGATTTTACTCGCTCTTGTCCGGTGGCGATCATTCAGTGACTTGGCTACAACTCAACCAGCAAACGGAAGGCCTGCCCTATCGCGCGTCACGCGCGTTGGTTGGGTCTTTTAGTTTTAAACTAAAAAGCAAAAACCTCCCTAGCAAGGGAGGTCGCTGTCACACATAAGCCGAATTCTGTTCGCGCATTGTGTACACAGTGCGCGGATGATCATATATCTGGATGGTGCATTACTGCACCATTCGTGCGAACTAACTTTTCGAAATGCTCCGTAAACGGGCACAACGCTGTTCTTGCTCCAGGAAGGGTTTGCCGCATCCCAGTATCGCTACAGGGATCTGTGGTGTGGCAAGAAAATAGATATCTAATAAATTTTCTTACGTCGCCACGCTTTTCACCTTTCACTCTCTACGAGCTAGTATAGTCTCTGTGGCACTTTCCCTACGGTCATGTCGCCATGCACGCGGTGGGTGTTACCCACTTCCCACTTCACACTCATCAACTAAATGAGCGGGGAGTTCGGACTTTCCTCTGAGTGGGCCAGCAAGCTGGTTACCAAACAGCGATCATCGTATGACGAGGCGTAGTGTAACCAAAAAACACCGCGCTGTCAAGGCAAATCGGTGTTTTTTGTGATTATATTGGGTTTTTACGCCACCTTTTGGTTTTCTGGATTGGTATCTCTCTGTATTCCTAGGTATTGCGCTTCAATAGCTCTCATATTTGAGGCAAGTGGTTTCTTGGTGTAGCGATAGTCTCCAGTGGCAGTTTTATATCCAAGCTTGTCAAAAAGGTTTGGGTCTAAGATGTCGTTTGGTGTAACAGTAACTCCTGTCTCTTGTTGAATGTTGAAGATGAGATCTGACACACGAGACTCCAGATCTTCTTGAAATTCTGCACGACGCTCTTGAGCCTGTTCCCCAACATATTTGCTGAATTGATCTGTTTCCTCTGGTTCAGATTCAGCTCCTGTTTCTCTGTTCTCGCGTACAATTTCCTGAGTGGGAATGTGCTGTTCTGGAAGTTTCTGCACGCCACCGTCAGTAAACCTTGCACGGTCCTCAGCAGAAATTTGCCCCTGTGGTTTTTTGGCTTCTTGTTTTGGTTGCGGTTTTTCACCTCTACCAAACATTCTTTTAAAGAATCCCATATTGTTCTGGTTATCGTACGCCAACAACTGCGCGCACTTCTTCAATAGTTTGTTGAGCTTTAGCTTGTGCTCGTTTAGTGCTCTCACTGATCATTTCAGCAACTTTTCCAGGATCATTCAAGAGCTCTGCTCGTTTTGCCCGGAAATCTGCAAAATAATCACCAATCGCTGCGGCCAGCTCCACTTTCAATTCACTAAATCGAACCTCTCCAGAGCTGAATTTCTGGTTAGTCTCTTCATTAGCGAATTCAGCAAGAAGTGATTTAAGGTTTGCTTCTCCTTCTGCATCAGTCACGGCCTTTTTCAGTTTCTTAAGAATCACATCTGGCTCATCTGAAAGCGCAATGTAGTGCTTCTCTCCAAGACTCTTACTCATTTTCTTGGTTGGTTCTGCCAAACTCATCACCTTTGGAATCTTGGTCAGAATTGGTTTTGGTTCTGGGAACACTTCTGCGCCAAACTTTTTCTTAAACCATCGCGCAGTATCTCTCATCAACTCAACGTGCTGTACTTGGTCTTGTCCAACTGGAACTCCCTGTCCTTTAAACAGCATCACGTCAGCGGTTTGCAACACTGGGTAGTCAAACAACCCAACATTAATGTTCTTTGCTTGGCGCGCAGCCTTATCTTTAAACTGTGTCATTCTCTCTAGTTCTGACATTGGTGTCACACAGTTGAAGTACCACGCAAGTTCTGTAGTTTCTGGAATGTGAGACTGAACCGCAAGTGTGGATTTTTGTGGATCAAGTCCAGTAGCAATAAGTTCGACAAGAGTTTTATGAACTTGGTGCTGTTTTTCTGCTGGATCATAATCTTGCGTAATAGAGTGCAGATCTGCCACAAAGAAGTAACAGTCGTATTCGCCAGAATTCTGCAGTTCCACCCAATTGCGAATCGCACCCAAATAATTACCAAGATGAACATCGCCCGACGGCTGAATCGCTGAATACAGTACTGGTTTTTGCTTGGTCATATTGACGAAACTCCTTATATGCAATAATATACGCATCTTAACCCAAATGGATGGGTTAGGGAAGGAAGGAAATGAAAATCATTGTTGTTTCTCATGGCGATCCAGTCACGGAGGGGCAAACGAGGTTGTCTCCAGGGGTCAAGGCCGATCTGGAGGGCATGGGCCTGCTCTTGCAAAGGCGGGTGGCAGAGACTCGTTCCGGTAGTGTGCACATCTACCACAGCTCTAACTTTGCTGCTTTAGATGCCTGCTCGGCCCTGACTGAGAGCGGTATCAGGTTCATGCTGCAGCGTCCTGATCGTGGACTGTGTGGTCGTGCTGAAGATGTGCAGCTCACGGACTTCTGGAGCGGCCTGTTTGAGCGAGGTCTTGCATCTGGACGTGAGTGCATGATCCTGGTGACTGACAGCGTGTGTATGGTCAAGCTGTTTCAGCTGCTCAATGGGCGTTTTGTTAACGCCTGGTCTGAGTCAAGCTGGAACATGGTGGCAGGTCTCTTGGATGAGCCGGATCACAAACATGCGCTGGTGGTTAACACTCGTGACGGGGAGGTGCACTGGGTTATTGCTGAGTAGCTTTACAACAACAAGAAGAGGAGAAGAGTGAAAAGACTTATTGCCATTAGGGCTGCTGAGCCTCGGCGGGATGACCTGGCTCGTCCTGGACTCACTTCTACGGGTGCACACCAAGTAGAGCGCCTGGCCAATCAGTTGCGCGAGCATGCTCCGGAGCTGTTTGAGGCTTCTGCTAGTGCATACTATCTTTGCAGCGACTTTCATAGCGCTGTGGAGACGGTGGACAGGCTCATGTCGTGCGGCTTGGCTTCATATGTCGGCCGTAGTCCACTCATTGGTCTGCGTCCTGAGTCTGATCTGACTGCGCGCCTGGGTGTTTCAGCAGCAATCAGAGAAAGGATGAAGGATCCTCGTCATGGGAGCCTGATCATCATTGGACACATGCCGTGGATTCAAGGATTCATGCAGTGGTGTGACCGGACTTTCCATGATGTGAATGTGGCCGCTGTGTTTAGGCCAACGGGACGAGAATGGATTAGCTTTGGCTATGCCGAGGCTGCAGTGATTACGGTCACAACCAAGGAGGTGGTCCACCTCCAGATCGAGCAGTAGTCGCTACACCGCTACGCTCCGCGCGCCAGTGACAACTCATCAATGGCGCTAAAAACAACGATCACCGCGATAACTTCTCGCGGTGTTGTTTTTTTACTCCTGTTTTTGTTACCATGAGCGCATATGAAGCAAACAACACTTGTGATTCTAGATGGTTGGGGTCAGTCAGATGATCCAGAGTCTCCGTTGGTTGTGGCAAAGACGCCGTTTTTTGATCAGCTAGTTACAGAACATGGTGTGCACTCTCTTGCCGCAAGTGGAATGGCGGTTGGTCTTCCAGAAGGTCAGGCTGGAAACAGTGAGGCTGGTCATTCTGTGATTGGACTTGGTCGTCCAATGGAAAGTAATCAGACAAAGATTAATCGAGCGATTGCAGAAAATGAATTTGCAACTCGTCCGGTTTTTGGCGAACTGTTTAATCACGTTCAGCAGCACGGAACTCGTCTGCATGTTTTGGGATTAATGAGTCCAGGTGGAGTGCACAGTCACATCAATCATGTGTTTGCGTTTTTAAATGCGGCCAAGGCGGCGGGGGTTGAGCAGGTCTATATTCATGCGTTTACTGACGGACGAGACACACCGCCGTGTAGTGCGGTAGAGCACATTAATCAGCTGCAGGAGTTTTGTGAAAAGATTGATCTTGGAATGATTGTGACATTGGCCGGGCGATTTTATGCCATGGATCGTGATGGGCAGTGGGATAGGGTTGATGCGGTTGCAGACATGTTGTTTGCGGACGGTGGAACCTCAGTAAATCAATCTGTGCAAGATGTGATTGAAGCGCAGTACAATGGAACGTGTTTTGACGAATTTGTCCCACCAGTTTCACTCGGTAGTCAGGAGATGCGTCCGTGGATTCAAAAAGGAGATGGAGTATTTTTTGTAAACATTAGAGCAGACCGTGCGCGCATGCTTGCTAGTATAATTGCAGACAAAGCAGAGGAGTTGAATCTCTTTTTTGCGAGCATGGTTCAGTATGATGATGACATTGCGTCTCATGCGGTGTTTCCGTTTGAGGTTGTTGGACCAACTGTTCCAGACTGTGTGCATGAAGCTGGGCTGACACAGGCGTACATTGCAGAAACAGAAAAGCGTGCGCATGTGACGTACTTCATGCATGGCGGAAGAGAAGAACCATATCCAGAAGAAGACTTTACGATTGTGCCAAGTCAGGGGGCTCGACAATACAGCAAAGAACCAGAGATGTCAGTGGAGGAGGTTGCAGAGCACGCGTGCAAGGCGATTGAGTCAGGTAAGGATTTGGTTGTGGTGAATATTGCTAACCCAGATATGGTTGGGCATACCGGAGATTTTGAGGCGTGTGTGAAAGCGTTGGAATATACTGACGCGGCGCTCGCCAAAATTGTTGCAGCGGTTCAGGAGCGGGACGGCGTGTGTGTGATTACGGCAGACCATGGGAATGTTGAAGCTGCAAGAGACGTAGAGGAGTCAGAGCGACATACCTCACACACGGCTAGTCCGGTGCCGTGTATTGTGGTTGGATCTGATCTCAAGCCTGCGGGCGGGACGCTGGCTGACATTGCGCCACTAGTTTTGAAATTATTAGATTGTCCGGTTCCAAGTAAGATGACCGGGAAGGTCGCACTTGATTAGTGCGGCTTTTTTTGATTAGGTAGACATGCGCGAGACGCAAAGGAGGGGAGATGATCTTTGGAATTTTAGCACTGGTCTGCGGAGTGCTGGTGTCAGTATTCTTGGGAGCACTCGCCGCCCTCGCGGTGACGTTAATGCCGTCGCGAGACGAGAGGAGTGCGACTCAACAAAAAATATTCCATCTGACTATGGGCTCTCTGGTTTCTTGCGTTATTTGGCTGGCAGGTTCTGTCATGCTGATCGTGGAGAACCAGTTTGCTGGGCTGGTGCTGTTTGTTGGATGCTTTATCTTCATGATCGTGGTTTTTCTGGCTGTGGTCTTGGTGGTGAAGTCGTGTGAAGTGGACGAAACTCTGGTGACTGAAGGAGGAGAAAATGAGTGAGCAGGACTTTTTTGCAACCCTGAGTGGGATGTGCGGCGTGGTGGGAATGTTTTGCGTGGTGCTTGGGCTATATACGCTCTGCACCACATCGTGGAGCATAATCACCAGTCTTAATCAGTCTCGGGAGCCAGTTGACGGGGTTGTGCATCACGCAATCAATGCACTCTCGCTATTGATTTACGCCATTGTCATGTTTTGGGGCTCTGCCTCTTTCTGGTTTGACACCAACTCAATTGACACGTGGGCTTGGGTTCACACGTTCCTCGTATCAATGTTGGTCATGGTGACATTCCCAACTTGGCTGAAGTACAAGCGTCGCGGGGAAGAGTTCTTCCACCTCTACTTTGTGGGGCCGCCGCCCGGTACAGAAGAGGTGAACTGAGTGCGGTGGAGAGCGCTCAAAACAAAACGCCGTCCGGCACAACCGGTCGGCGCTTTGAATTTTGGAGTAGTTTACACTTGGATCACTACTGGCAACACCATTGGGCGTCGTCGAGTTTTGTGATAAATGTAATCTCCAATCTCATTTCTCAGTGTGTTTCTAATGTGGTCAGTGTCTGCCCATGACTTTGGATCAGATGACTCAACCAACTTGCGGGCTCGCTTTCTCATTTCTTCAATCAAGCCCTTGTTCTCCTTGAGGTACACAAATCCTCTAGAAATAATGTCTGGATTTTGCGCGAGCTTTCCGGTCTTAGCAACAACAGTTGCAATCACCACAATCATTCCGTCATCAGCAAGTGCCTGACGGTCTCGCAATACCACGTGTGATACATCACCTACACCAAGTCCATCAACAAATACATAATCTGTAACTGCTTTTTCCTTGGTGAGGGCTCCACCTTTTTCCGTAAAGAGCATCACCTGTCCATTGTCTGGAATAAAGATGTTCTTTTCTGGAATTCCCATTGCCTTAGCAATCTTGGCGTTGTATCGCAGTAAGAAGTGGTTTCCTTCAATAGGGATGAAGTACTCTGGACGAAGCAAACGCAGCATCAACTTAATGTCCTCTGCTTGTGCGTGTCCACCAGCGTGCACGTCCATCATCTTGTAGTGAATCACCTCAGCGCCCTTTCTGAAAATAATATCCTTCAAGCGCTGAACACTGTTTTCATTTCCAGGAATCACCGATGAGCTAAAGATCACGGTGTCACCCTTCATCAACTTTACGTACTGGTGTTCATCATGTGCAATTCTTGAGATCACGGCGTTGCGTTCTCCTTGCGCACCAGTTCCCATAATGATCACCTGATCAAGTGGGTAGTCATCAATCTGATCAATACCAATCACTGTGCTCTTAGGAACGCTCATGTACTTGAGCTCCTTCATGATCTCCACGTTACTCTTCATGCTGTACCCTTGGATCGCAACTTTTTTATCGTACTTAGTAGCGAGTTCAAGAATCTGCTGCACACGAGAGAGTAGGGAAGCAAAGGTTCCAATAATCAGACGACCTTCCATCTTCATGATGATGTCTTCCAAGTTCTTTCCAACAACGCTCTCAGAAATCTGGTGTCCTTCATTTGGAGAGTTGGTACTGTCTGACATCAATGCCAGCACACCATTGTTTCCAATCTCAGCCAATCGACCAAGGTCAGCTGGCTTTCCATCTGCAGGTTCAAAGTCAAACTTCCAGTCACCAGTGTGCACAATAGTTCCAGCTGGAGTGTGCACCACAATTCCCATTGAGTCAGGGATGTTGTGGTTTACGTGGAAGAACTCAACATTAAACGCTCCCATCTTAATCTTGTCATCAAGCTTAACCTGAACAAGATTCAACTTCTTACGACCAAAGTCATCCTGACGCTTTTTAATAATTGCGTTGGTCAACGGCATTCCATAAATTGGTGGGTTACCAATCTCAGGAACAATGTGAGGAATTCCTCCAATATGGTCATAGTGACCATGAGTGATAATCACACCGCGGACGTTCTTTTCTTTTCCACGAATGTAATCCATGTTTGGAATAATGTAATCAATACCGTGCATTCCCTCATCAGGGAACTGCAGTCCCATATCAATAAAGATGATGTCGTTCTTGTACTCAATCAATGTACAGTTACGTCCAACTTCTTCTACACCACCAAGAACCATAACGCGCACTTTGTGCTTTGCGTTACCAAATACTTGTTCTTTGATTTTTCGTACTCCACCACGCATTGAATTGCGAACACTTCCTCCCAATCTCTTTTGGATTGAGTTTCGTCCGCCTCTTGTGCGAGTACTTACATTTCTTCCGCGATGTGCTGGAGCTCTTCTTGTTGTAGAACTTGTAGAGCGAGTTGTTCTTGTTGTTCGTGAAGAAGATGAGGTTCGTCTAGCACCAGATGTTGGTCTGCTTGCTGTTGTTCTTGTTGAACGAGAAGCAGTACTTCTGGTTGGTCGCGCAGGACGAGCAGTTCTGCTACGGGTTGTAGTAGAACGTGTGCTGCGTGATGACGAACGTACTCCGCGACGCGGGGTTCGTTTCGTTTCAGCCATATATTGTTTATTAATTTAGATGTGTAAAAACACAAAAGACTGTGTGCCAATACAGGAATTGAACCTGTGATCATGCATTGCATGAGTTACAACCAGCAATGGCGAGGGTGGCGTTATTGCCAGGTTCCCTTGGTTTCAATAAACCATTTCTCTACAGTGTTGAATCTGTCTGCAGGAGTGTAGAATTGTGAGCCAGTAAATCCTTGCACCTTATTACGCTGTGCGTACAAGTATGAAGGAGAGTAGAGGAAGATTGCTGGGATTTCATCCTGAATCTTGTCTGCTACGTTTTGATATTCATCTGCACGTTCTGCAGGATCGGTAAGTGTTCTGATCTCATCCAACATGTCATCCACTGATCGGTTGATGTACAGAGACAAGTTCAATCCCGGGTCTTCAACTTGTGAAGAGTGCCAGAATGGATACAAGTCATAGTCTGCGCTCAACACCTCACCAAAGAGCACAACTTCATAGTTTCTACTCTTCAAGATCTGTGTTTGCATCAACTGCGGATCAATTGCTTGAATCACTGCGTGTACGCCAATGGCTTGCCACAGAGACTGGATATGCTCTGCAGCTGCTTTGGTTTCTTTAGAGTTTGCAGTGGTGATAGTTACGGTCAACACATCATCACCATCTTTTCTAAACTGTTCTTGTGATGGTGGGATCTCACTAATCACTTGCTCACGTGCCAAAGTCTCCAACTCTCCACGTCGCTCAATCTTTGCTTGCTTTGCTGCCTCCTCTGCAGCGTCTTGCTCTGCAATTTCTTCATCAGTAAGTAGTGCTTCTTCTGCAGATGGCTCTGGTGTGTCATCTGGTTCTTGCTCTTGCGCAGGTGTATCCTGTGCTTCCCATTCATCAGCCAAACTCTGTGTTCGCAAATCAATAAACTCGTCACGAGTAATCACATCCCAGCCTGCACTTTCCAAAAGCGCAGTACTTGAAGTGAGTGAGAACGGATATACAGAAACCAAATCATCACCTTCTTTGCCAGGCATTCCAGGAATCAATACAGAATCTAGAACTGTTGCACTGTCTGCAAACAATCTATCCACCATCTGCTGTTTATCAATGGCATGTGCCAATGCTTGCCGAACCTTTGTAGACTCAAGCGCACTGTTTCTCTTTTCATTAAAGAAGAGTGCAGTGTACTGCGGTAGGGTGGCCTGGTGAATGGTGGTGTCACGCTTGGTGAACTCCTCACGACTGTTACGTGGCACAAAGTGAATCGCATCAACACGCTTACTGGTGTACATATCAACTGCGCTTTGCACATCAGGAGCAAATTGCAATTGCACTGTTTCAATAAACGGCGCACCTCTATGGAATGTGGTGTTGCGCTCTACGGTGTAGGTCACAATGATTCCACCTCTGTTCTTTGCAAGCTCTACAAACTTGTACGGTCCGTTACCAACTGGTCTGATATTTGCATCAGCCAACTTCATTGCACTTGGTCGAGTGCTTGCCCAAACATGTTGTGGGATAAGTCCAGCAGTAAGTGCGTGTGGGAATGATGCAAACGGTTCTTCAACAGTAAAGGTCACAGTCCGTGCGTCCAATTGTTCAATGATCACTCCCTGGAAGCTCAGTCGCAACGGACTGGCCACTGCAGGGTCTTGGATTCTCTCCACTGTAAAGAGAACATCCAGAGCGGTAAGTGGCGTTCCGTCATGCCACTCCAGATTTTCTCTCAACGTTGCGGTGTAGGTTGTGCCGTCTTCATCTACTTCAAGAGATTCGGCAAGATCTGGAACAAGTGCTCCAGTCTCGTCATATCGCATCAATCCAGAAAACAACAATCGAGTAAGATCATTGTCTACTTCATTAGCACTACTATAAAGAGGGTTGATCAATCGCGGTGATCCAACAATAACTTCTGAATAATCACCTCCAACTTCTGGCTCGACAATGCGGTGATTCTTTACAAAGTAATATCCCCACACTGAAAGACCAATAATCACGAGAGCAAGTCCTGCGCTAAACAGGCCAATTTCTTTTTTCGAAAAAAATCGAAACAAAAACTTGAACTGCTTAAACTTGGGCAGGCGAGAAGACGCGGTCCGAGCAAGTAGGGTAGTGTCATGATTGACAATCCGTTGCCGACGGGATCGCATTTTGCTTTGCGATGTTGAAGATCTTCGCCCAAAGGGCATAGAGAAGAAAGGCTAGCGCCTATTCACTATTAAATAAACAAATGCAGCAGGCTTACGCCAAAGAAGAGAACTGCAATGATAATTGTTGCTTGGTGGAGTGATTTTTCAACTCCTCTTTTACTTGTAGTAACGGTACTGCTTCCTCCAAACGTTGCTCCTAGGCCACTTCCTTTCTGCTGCAGCATAATAACGGCCACCAATGCGATACCGAGAACGATTTCTAGAATGTTGAGTACAGTAGTCATATCGATGCGTAGTATAGCAGGGCAGGGCATATTAGTCAATCATGCTCCAAAGCACCTAATATATATGGTATACTTTGCTAAATTCTGATTACTACTATGGAGGGACAAAACAACATGCCAGCGCCAGATCCAACGGTGCGTCCGCCTCAACATAAAGTGCATTGGGTGACAATTGCGCTTATTGTGTTTGCGGCAGTGATTATTTTTATTGTGATGGTGGTTCAAAATCTGAGCCAGGTATTAGAACAGCAGCGGACCGGGGCAGTGGCGGGAGCGTTTACTGCAGCAGCAACAGATCAGTCTGGGAAACGGGTTGAGGGATCTCAAGTGTGGGTTCATGA
>CAYZOG010000020.1:0-6504 GCA_964480225.1 uncultured Gammaproteobacteria bacterium
TCATGATCAGACTAAAGGGGGTGACAAAACTTTACCCGCCAAACACGGTTGGTCTCAAAGACGTCCACTTTCATGTAAAGCCGGGCGAATTTGTGTCTGTGGTTGGAATGAGTGGAACTGGAAAATCCACATTGATTAGGCTTTTGATTGCAGAAGAACAACCAACTCACGGGACAATCAGTATTGGTGGTTGGGATATTACCAGAATTAAGCAAGCAGAAATTCCAATGTTGCGTCGGCAGATTGGGGTGATTTTCCAGGACTTCAAGTTGTTGCCAAAGAAAACAGTCTTTGAAAACGTGGCATTTGCACTAGAAGTTGCTGGAGCGCCATCAAAGCGCATCAAAGAGGTTGTTCCGCAAGTGCTTGCGATTGTTGGCCTGGAAAAAGAAATGCATCGGTATCCGCATCAGATTTCTGGAGGAGAGCAGCAGCGCGTGGCTATTGCGCGTGCGTTGGTGCATCGTCCAAAGATTCTTGTTGCTGATGAGCCTACCGGAAACCTCGACACACTAAACACGGGAGAAATTATTGATATTCTGAAAAAGATTAACGAATTTGGAACCACAATTGTGCTGGTAACGCATGACAGGGAAGTGGTGAACAAACTGAAGCGCCGTGTGGTGACGCTTGATAATGGAAAGATTATTAGTGACCAGGCATCAGGTAAATACGTGCTATGACAACCTTTTGGCGAATTGTAAAATTTGGATTGCAAAATGCGTGGCGAAACTTTGGCCTCAGCACTATCACCATCACGATTTTGACGTTGATGTTGTTGAGTGCAAACGCGGTTGTTGGAATTAACGCCATTACAGAAACCGCAGTTGAGACGGTAAAGAACCAGGTGGATGTGAGTGTGTTTTTCAAAGAAAGCGCGCCTGAGGAAAAGGTTTTGGAAATTAAGCAGGTGATTAACACATTCCCAGAAGTGACAGAGGTGATTGTAAAGACTCCTGACGAAGTTTTGGAAGAGTTTAAGCAGCGCCACGCTGGAAGTGAGGAGATTCAGTTTTCACTTTCTACACTGGAGGAAAATCCACTTGGGGCAACAATAGTGGTAAAAACTGAGGAGCCGGGACAATACCAGCCAATTTTGGTGGCGTTGCAGGTTCCAGAGTATGAAGATGTAATTGCTGCTAGAACATTTGAGACAACAGGGGATATTATTGAGCGCATTGATTTGGTTACCGGTCGCGCGCAAAATATCGCGCTAATTGTGACCATCTTGTTTGTGATTGTGGCGTTCATGGTGGTGGCCGCGTCTATTCGTGTTGCTATCTTTACCCAGCGTGAAGAGATCAGTATTCAAAAGCTTGTTGGGGCGGGAAATTGGTTTATTCGGTCGCCATTTATTGTCGAAATTGTCTTGTATAGCACCCTTGCCATGATGGCTACTCTTGTGCTACTCTATTTTGGCACTGCGCTAGCAGATCCGTCAGTTCGACAGATTTTTGGCGCAGAATCAGACTTTTCACTTGTGCAATACTTTACCGAAAATGGCCTCTGGCTGTTTGGTGGTCAATACATTGCGCTAATTCTGTTAAGCATGCTGTCCGGATTTTCAACCATGCGTCGATATCTCCGGTCATAAATTCCGAGGTCGTCTAATGGTAGGACTCCAGGTTTTGGTCCTGGCTATCGGGGTTCGAATCCCTGCCTCGGAACTATAAAACAAAACACCCCGTGAGGGGTGTTTTGTTTTATGAATCTTCGCTATACTTACCTCATATGAGCAAAAAACCATCACGATTCAAACAGTTTTTTGTGGTAGATCCTATTAAGATCATGTCTCGTTTCCCATTTGCCATGGGGGCGGCAATTGCCACAACCATTATCGGCCTTGTGCTGACCTTTGATAAGCCATATAGCGTAGATCCACTACTTAAGGATCCAGATATGTGGTTTACCTATGCACTTGCAGGTGTGTTGTTGTATTTCTGGGCAGTTGCCATTCAGATTGCAGCAGAGGGTGCAGGAAAAATTAAGTCATCAGTAACCACAATGGGATATCAGGCGTTGGCGCTTATTCCTGCGGCGTGGCTCGTGTACGTGTCACAAAGTGTTGGACATGAAGACGAGGTTAGGTGGCCACTCATGTTGATGTTGTCTTTGGCTGGAATCATGTTTGGGTTTGCAGCATCGGTGATTACAAAATCAGAACCAAAAACACTGTGGAAGTTCTTCTTTGATACGGTTCTATCGATTGTGTTGGTAGTGATCTCAATGGTGACACTGGCGCTCCTGCTTGCGGCTGCAATTGCATCAATTGAAAACTTGTTTGATGTAAACATTAGTGGAGATTGGTATGAAACTATCTTTGTAACATTGTTCTTGGGAATTGGACCGCTGCTATTCTTGGCGCATGTGTTGGCTCCGGCGCAGATTAGAGCTCTGGAGGCTGCAAAGCGTTTCACTGCGGTGACTAAGTTTACTCGATATGTGATTGTGCCAAGCATTGTTGTGTACTTTGGAATTATTTACGCGTACGTAGTGAAGATTTTGCTTGCTGGCGAACTCCCTCAAGGAGAGGTTGGGTATCCAATTGCAATCTACACCGCAGCGATTATCGCGTTTGTGGTGGTTGGAGATCCGGTGTATCGCGGGATGGTAAGTAAGGCAAAGATGTGGTTGTACAGAGGGTTGTGGGCAAGTGTGTTGCCAGTGATGGCGCTCTATATTGTGGCAATGTATCAGAGAATCGCGCAGTACGGGATTACAGAGGCTCGATACCTTGGTGTGCTGTACTTTATTTGGATGGTCTGCGTGGCGTTGTACTTTGTGTTTAGTAAAGCTCGGCAATTGCGAGTGTTGCCAGTGACATTTGCTGCAGCGCTGTTGATTGCGTCTTTGCCAATGATTGGTGCAAAAGATACAGCAATGCGTTCACAAACTGCAATCTTGGAAGATTTTGCGCAAATGGAAGAGTTGGATGCGTCACAGGCTCGGCAGTTTAGAAGTGCTAGCAGGTTCTTAGAAAGAAGAGGTGTGGATTTGAGTGAGGAATACGCAGAGCTTGATCTAGACCATGAATCAGCGCCTGTTGTAAGAAAATTCTGGTTGCATGCAGATTCAGGTGGTGGAAACTTGAACTTTGTGGATGTGGCTGAATATGAGTATGTCACTGTGATGGGTAAGGCCCATGAGAAAATAAGTGTACTTACGTCAGATGACGGTTTGTTAGAGGTAAAACTGTGGAATGAATCAGTTACAGTCAGATATGACGGCAAGGCTGTTGCTTTCACAGCACAAGAGTTGGCTGATGAGATTGCAGCTGTGTCAGAATATCAGTACGGGTATAGTTCTAGTGTGCAATACACTGTCTCTGATGTGGTTAAGCTAGAAAAAGACGGGATTGCAGTGTTGTTTGCAATCACAGATTCTTCATTCTTGGGTGAGCGCGCAGACGACAATGACGCTAAATACAACACCATCAGCTCATTCAATGGTGTGCTAGCGGTAGATGTAAAATAGTATGAAGTACTACGCAATTGCATTCGCTAGTTTGGTTTTGGTTGGTGCGGGGTGTGGTCAGGCGCCAACAGATCCGGCGGAGCTCAGCTATCATGAGGTGGTAATGCCTAAGATTGATTTTGCTGCTGAAGTTCCAGAAACGTGGGAGGAGAGCGCGGTAACTGCAAATCCAAAAGGACCAGCAGACTATCATGAGTTTATTGTGCCGCCTCGTAAGGATGACAATGACAAGGTGGTTGGGACGCTTGGATTTAGGCTTGTTCCGCGGATTGCTGATAATGAGCTCCAGGATGAGCTTGATGATCTAAAGCCGTTTGTGTCTGAGTCCGCAGGTTCTGAAGGTGTGTTTGATCCATACACAGAGGTGACTATTGCTGGCGAACCTGGTCTGCAGATGAAATGGCAGGGGATCACAAAAAATGATGTAGAAGAGATCTGGTATTACAGCTTTGCGTTTATTGGAGATAATCTCCTGGTTAGTTACTTTTTTGATGAAGTTTCTGACGTCCAAATTCTCAAACCAGTCTACGACAGAGCACTCCAAACTGTGGAGAAACGATAGTTGCGACAGCCTGAAGAGGCTGGTATGATACCATCATATTCTTAATATTTAGACATATGCAAACATGGCAAAAAGCCCTAGCCGTATTTGGTGTTTTGATGCTTGTAGGTGGAGGATGTAGTTCAGCAGACCCCGTGCCCGTGCCAGAAGTAGTTGCTCCAGCAGAGCTTCCAGCGAATTTTGTTAGCTATAGTGATGAGGCAAATGGATGGTCAGTTGGATATCCATCAGATTGGAGCCCAATCCAGAATCCAGATGATGCAGGACAAACGTTTTTTGCTACTCCATATGTAGAGTCAGCTGACGAATTTGAGCACAGCGTAAGCGTTACTGTAACTCCAAACACAGCACCAGTTCCTGCTGCGCAGATGGCAGAGGAGTTGAAAGGATTCCTAATGCAGCTTGGTGCTAGCTCAATTGTGGAGAGTGGAGCAATTGATATTCCACAAGGTGAGGCTGCTAAGATCTCATACACTATTGAAGATCCAGACGGGGGAGAGACATTGTACGGAACACAGGTGGGAGTTTTTAAAGGAAACACATTGTACGTAATGACATTCACTGCCACAGAAGTTGGTCGTGAGGCATTCCTCTTGGACTTTGAGGATATGTACACCAGCTTCCGCGCGGAATAGTACAAAAGTTCTAAAAGCTTCAAAAAACGGTCTATTTAGGCCGCTTTTTGTTTTGCTTGCTTTTAGGGCTTGACAGAACACCAGAAACGTGGTAGCCTGGTTCAGTGGTGGCCATGAGTGTCGCTGCTCACCCCATAGCGGGTTAGGGCCCTCTTTGAGGGCGACCGGACGTTAAGTGCCGGGTTCGAGTTAAAGTGTATTGAATTCGTCTTTTCCGCTTAGCGCGCGTTTGACTGCCTCGTACACCTATCCGCTGACGTCCTTGTCCTTCAACACCCATATGGACGAGGATTTGCGAAATTCATCCAATCATGGATGGGTTGCGAGGGTGATCACAGTCTCACTGGTCTTGAGAGATTGGATAGTAGCCCGTGGTGGTTCTGATGATCGGCTGGGTGCCGTGTTTGGAACTGTTTGGCACCGCCAAGGGTCTGTGGTGTGCGCAAGCACCCACCCACGTCTGCATAGAGCGAGCAAGCCTTTGCTACTGGTCAAGTGTCAACGACCTAGAAGGTGAGCTCATTAACTGGTCGGCAACCGCTAGTGTTGTCCGGCTCGAGCCTAACAGGCTCGCCCTTAAATCCAGCTTGTCTGGTGGGGTCAACGAAGCATCGTTGGCCCCTTTTCTTTTTCCTTGACAATTGATTAGTTTTAGGTTCATACTCTAGATAGAGGAGTTCCATCAAATCTATGCCATTGTCATCACTAAAAATTATTAGGAATGGCAAAGGGGATCGTCGTGAGGAGCACATTAAGGAGCAGCGCCAGGAAAGGGCTGCGCCAAGAACAACTGAAAGTTTGATTGAGTACAGATTCCATCTGCCGCATGCATACAAGCACTGGGGTACCAGAAAGCACCAGACGTCTTTTGGGGACCCAAGTTAGGGAACTCGACAAAACCTGTAATTCCAGGTATATTGCCCGCATTCGGGTATTTTTTTATGGACAAAAGTCACTATAAAGAAAAAAGCGATTTTAGATGGGAAGCGCAGGACCGTCCTATTTTGGGATTGGCGCCAATGGCTGACATGACAGACAGTCCGTTTTGTTTGGTGGCAAAAGAGTTTGAAGCGCCAATTGTGTTTAGAGAAATGGTGTCTTCTGAGGCGTTGGTGAGAGGGAATGATAGAACCTTGGGCATGGTTGATTTTGACAGAAAGGAACGTCCAATTATTCAGCAGATTTTTGGTGCAGATCCAGATACCATGGCAGAAGCTGCGAGAATTGTGGAAGAGGGCTACAACCCAGATGGCATTGATATCAACATGGGATGTCCAGTGTATAAGATTGTCAGCAACTTTAATGGTGCTCGCTTGATGAAAGAGCGAGATCGCGCTGTGGAGATTGTGAAAAAGATGAAAGCCGCGATTTCTGTGCCGCTGTCTGTGAAGATTCGGTTGGGGTGGGAAGAGCCAACTGAAGCACTGGAGTTTGTAAAATACATGGAAGACGCGGGTGCGGAGTTGATCACCGTGCATGGAAGAACAAAAAAACAGGCTTACGCAGGTAAGTCTGATTGGGAAATGATTGGACGAGTGGTACAGCAAGTGCAGGTTCCGGTACTAGCTAATGGAGATATTCATCAGCCAGAAGATGTGCCAAAAGCACTTGAGGTTACGGGTGCAGCTGGATGTTTAATTGCGCGTGGTGCGCTTGGTTCACCGTGGTTTTTCAAGCAAGCACGAGAGATTTTGGACACTGGATCAATCCAAACACCAATCACCCTAGAAAAACGATTTGAAATCGCGCTAAAACACGCAAGAATGCATGTGGCGCAATACGGAGAAAAGGGGATTGTTACGTTTAGAAAACATATGAGTTGGTACTGCAAAG
>CAYZOG010000020.1:6604-12094 GCA_964480225.1 uncultured Gammaproteobacteria bacterium
TACGGAGAAAAGGGGATTGTTACGTTTAGAAAACATATGAGTTGGTACTGCAAAGGTGTGCACGGCATTAAGCCAATGCGCATGAAAGCAGTTCGTGCCAACTCACTTGAAGAGCTTGAGCAAATTGTGCAGGAGTTTCTTGCTACAAGTGGTAAATAACGTCTTTGCGTTCTACCACAATTTTCCAACCACGAGCCTTGGCCTCATCATACAATTGCTGGTTTGGGTTGAAGGCAATTGGATTCTCGACCATCTCCAAAAACGCCACATCACTAAAGGTGTCACCAACACCTACAGATCCTTCAAGGCTAAAATCATGTTCTTTCACAAACTGCGCAAGCAGTTCTTTTTTAATTTTCCACGCCTCAACGCTTTTTGCTCCGGTGTATTTTCCGTCTTTGGTTTCAAGTACAGTTGCGTACGCATTATCAAATCCCCACTTAGTAACAAAAGAGTTTACAACCTCAACTGGGGATCCTGAAATCGCAAGAAGATAGTATCCGTCTTTTTTCAGTTGGCTGATAAGGTCTCGTGTGTACACGTACACTTGTTGATACACACGGTTCACTACTTGCTCGCTAGCGCGCTTAACATCTTCAACATTTTTCCCAACAAGGTTTTTAAGAAATTCGTCAACAATAGATTGCTCAACATCTCTGTATGATCGCTGTCTGTTTTGCCATTCAGTGATGACCTTTGAAGTGTTTTCAAGCGCAGACTCTGGTGCAATGCCTTCTTTGATAAGTTCGTTAAACATCTGAATGGTCAGACTGGATCTAAAGATCGTCCCATCAATGTCAAAAACAGCCAGCTTTTTGTTTGTATTTTCCATATTGTAGTGGTTATCTGTGAATCTATGATACAATCTAGTCGAAATCTTGAATACCCCTTATGGATTTACATGTAATTTTAGGGCCAATGAAGAGTGGGAAGAGTCATGAGTTAATTTCTCATATGGCGCCGCTCAAATATACAGATCACAGTTTTGGGTTGTTTCAACCAAAGCGGAATGTTCGTGATGAGGGGGTTCGGTCAAGAAATGGTGTGGAATTAGAGGCTGAAAAGGTGAGTTCTCTGGAGGAGATTGCAAAGCGCGACTTGGATATTGTTGGGATTGACGAGTTTCATATGTTTGCGCCAGATGAGGCTAAGTGGATTGAGCAGATGTTGGAAAAGGGGACGCATGTTGTGGTGTCTACATTGGACACGGATTATCAGGGGAAGTTGTTTGAGTCTGTGTCTGCGCTGTTGCAGCTTGGGCCTAAGGAAGTGAAGTTTAAGCGTGCGGTGTGTGAGACGTGCCGAGTTCCGCATGCGGTCTATTCTCAGATTTTTAATTCTGGCGAACCGCTCTTGGACGGAATGCCGCCAGTGATTCCAGATGATGGAACGTTTACATACAAGCCACTTTGCAGAACGTGTTTTGTGAAGAATTGGTAGATTTTGTGGTATACTAAATCCATGGAGCTCGTTGTTGGAGACAAAGCGCCTGCGTTTAGTTTGCAGGATCAGGAAGGAAAAACACATTCATTATCTCAGTACAATGGGCAATGGGTGGTTTTGTATTTCTATCCAAAAGATGATACTCCGGGCTGCACCAAAGAGGCGTGCTCGTTTAGAGATAACTTGCCGAACTTTGATGGTGTGAATGCGGTGGTGTTAGGTGTGAGTGCTGACACCGTTGAAAAACATGCTGCGTTTGCAGAGAAGTATGCGCTTTCATTTTCTTTGTTGGCAGACCCAGAGAAGAAGGTGATTGAAAAGTATGGTGTGTGGCAAGAGAAGAAAAACTTTGGAAAAGTGTATTTTGGGATTAAAAGAATGACGTATTTGATTGGACCGGATGGGAAGATTGCCAAGATCTATAAAACCGTTAAACCTGCAGAGCACGGAGAGAAGGTTCTTGCAGATATTACTAAACTTAATTCATAACTCTTTTTGTATGATGAAAAAAATGATGTGTACAAATCCAGATCTTGGATTGCTGTTTATCCGATTTGGTGTAGGTCTATTGTTCCTAGTGCATGGTGTTCAGAAGTTTATGGACATTGATGGAACAGCTGCAGCGTTTTCAGCAGCATTTGGGTTGTCAGCAATCTTTGCATGGCTCGCTGCGATTATTGAAACAGCAGGTGGTTTGATGTTGATTTTGGGAGTATGTACACGATTTGCAGGATGGATGCTTGCTGCACTTATGGTGGTGATTATCTTCATCCTTGGGCTTGATAAAGGATATGTTGGTGGGCATGAGTACCACATTATTTTGCTACTTACCACAGCAGGGCTGGCATTGATTGGATCTGGTAAGCACGCACTAAAGCCGTGCAAAAAATAGTTATGGGTCTGAGGAAGAAAACAAAAGGAAATATTTTGGCTATTGATAAAGCTGATCAATACAGAACTGTTGATGAGCTTGTAGAGAAAAGCCAAGAAAACTCTGTGTATTACACATTGTTGATCTTGTCGTCATTTATTGTGGCGTCTGGATTGCTGCTAAATAATTCTGCCATTGTGATTGGTGGAATGTTGGTGGCGCCGCTTTTGACTCCAATTTTGTTGATTGCGCTTGGGCTTGCTATTGGTGAGATTAAGCCAATTAGAAACGCAATTATGTTGGTGCTTAAATCTGCACTGATTGTGGTTGCGGCTTCAGCAATAATGGCGTTGGTCTTTGGCTCAACAAATAATGCGTTTGTGTTTGATGATTCTGCACAAACTGCGGTGTTGTACTTTGTGGTTGCAATTGCCTCTGGTGTTGCAGCAACATTTGCCTGGACTAGAAGAGAAGTGGCAGATGTGTTGCCTGGGGTGGCAATTGTTGTGTCCTTGGTTCCGCCGCTATCAATTGTTGGTGTGGCGATTAGCTCATGGGCAATTGATGTGGCGCGGTTCCATTTCCTGATTTTCTTGTTTAACCTTTTAGGAATTCTCGTTGGAAGTTTGGTGGTATTTTCACTGCTAAAGTTCTATAGAACTGCAGGTGAGGTAGAAAAGAAAACTAAAGAAGTTTCTAAGAAGAAGTAGGGTAGAGTGTTGATTGCAGTTCTTCAAGTGAAGAAAAGATAAAGTCTGGTCGCGTGTCGGCCAGCTTTTCTTTTCCGTGATATCCAGTGGTTACCGCAATCGCAAGTGTTCCTGCGCCTTTTGCAGCTAGAATGTCATGAGTCATATCTCCGGTGTAGCTTGAGTTTTCAGGAGACTCATTAAAGTAATGCATTACCGTTTGTAGGCTGGCAATTTTGTTGTGGCTATTTCCGTGAATGTGGTCTAGAAGGTGATCAACGCCATAGTCCTTAGACTCTTGTTCTAGGTTTTCTTGTGGGTGAGAGCTAACAATTGCAACGGTGTAATCGTGGTTCTTCAGGTGCTCTAAAAACGATTTGGTATGTCCGTATGCGGTTGGTCCAGCTCCGGTTTGCAAAACTTCTTTGAGCGTTTTCTTGTAGTGATCAAAAAGGAAATCGGTGTCTCCTTCTACGCCGTGGTCTCTTAAAAATTCTACAGCGCCTAGTGAGGCGTTGGCATAGAATTCGTCAAAAGAAATATCATGTGGTCGCTCAAAATGCTTAAGCATCTGAATACCAGCTTCATACACCGGAATTCTGTCATCACTGAGCGTTCCGCTCCAATCAAAAATAGCGAGTTTTCTCATAAGTTTGGGGTGTTCTATATACGTGTTATACTACATCAGATTATGAATACACGGAAGCAAAAGATTAAACTTGGTGCTGGATTGGCGGTTTTGGCAGCGATTGTAATTACCATTTGGCAACTTGGGGGATTTTCGCAGCTTACTCCAGAAAACATCACTTCATTTATTGAGGGATTTGGTGTGTGGGGAGTGGTTGTGTTTGTTGCGCTGACTTCAGTGGCGATTGTGTTTTTTATTCCCGCGACTCCGCTTAATGTGGCGGCTGGATTGTTGTTTGGGCCTGTGATGGGATTGGTGTGGTCTATGGTTGGGTTGATGATTGGAGCAATGACATCATTTTGGACGGCGCGCTGGCTGGGGAAAGATGTGGCTATGCGCTGGCTAGGACAACGGCACGACCGTTTGGAATATTATGAGAAAAAAATAGAAGAAAACGCGTTCTGGGCGGTGATCTTCTTCAGAGTGGTGCCAATCTTTCCGTTCTTTGTGCCAAACTATGTGTTTGGGCTTACACGGATGTCATGGAAAACCTATTTTGCAGGGACGGTTGTTGGGATTTTGCCGTCTGTGATTGTGTTTACGTATTTTGGTGGAAGTATTATTTCAGCAGATCCAGTTCACTTAACTATTGCAGCGCTTGGAGTGACAGCGTTCTTGTTTGTAATGCGCTGGCTAAGTGCTACGTACGGAAAAAGTCGAGCATAGCTTGTGCGGCCTGCAAAGACATTCTGTTGAGTGATTCTTTTGTGATTCCGGCAATATGAGGAGTGGCAATCACGTTTGGGTGGTTGATGAGGATGGTGTCTCCGCCAGAAGTTTCATTAAGGAAAACATCAAGCGCGGCGCGACCAACCTGGCCAGACTGTAGTGCGTCTGCAAGGGCTTGAGCGTCAATAATTTCTCCGCGAGAGGTGTTCACAATAGTGACACCTGTTTTTGTTTTGGCTAGGGTTTCCGAATTGATCATTCCAATGGTCTGCGGAATTTTTGGCACATGGATGGTGATCACATCAGCTTGCGCAAGAAGCTCATCTAGTGGAGCTAGGGTTGCGCCAACAGATTCTGCTACATCAGGTGTGATGATTGGGTCGCTAGCTAGGATTTTTACATCAAATGGTGCAAGGCGCTGTGCCACAAACTGACCAATCTTTCCAAGGCCGATAATTCCTACGGTTTTTTCAAACAGCTCGTTACCAAGCGCAAGATCTGATTGCCAGTTTCCAGATTCTGCATTGTGCATTGCTGGCTTGAGGTTTTTTAGCGCGGCCAAAATTAATAGCACGGTGTGCTCCGCAGTGGCAACGGTGTTTGGTGTCATTCCGTTAACCACCTCCACAGTTTTTACCGGGATTCCGGCTGTGTCACATGCAGAAAGGTCAATGTGGTCTGTTCCTGTGCTGGCATTAGCAATTACCTTGCAGTTCTGAGCCGCAGAAATCACTTCTGCGGTGAGTTTTGTGCGCGCACGACAAATGACACCATCTACGTCTGAAATCGCGGTAAGAAGCTCTTCTGCGGTGATGGCAGGGGAGTACTGGATATCAAAACCAGCATCAGACAACGCGGCCTGTGCTGGTTTAGAAATTGGGTCGGTGACAAGAATCCGAGCCATAGTATTTTACGCAGCTTTTGCAGCTGTCTTGGTTGGCTTTTTTGAGCGCTTTGCTGCCTTTTCTTCAAGCATTGCCATCTTGATTGCTAGGCGTTTTGCAGTTTTCTTTGAGCGAGAGCGCTTCATGTTTCCAACTCCAGTTCTTCGTTTTGCCATAGAATATTTGGGTTCGGGAGGAAGGATAGCATAATAGGAGAGTTTTGTGAAGTCATGGGCCCTGCTTCAC
>CAYZOG010000020.1:12194-14835 GCA_964480225.1 uncultured Gammaproteobacteria bacterium
AGGGTGTGTTTTACTACAAATGCTGCGGGTTCTGCCTCGCGGCACACAACCCAACTTTGGAGTATAAGATGCCTCTGGTTCTACTGGTTCCGCTGTTCATCATCTTCGTGGCCGTTTTCCTAGTCGCCCTCGCTCTCACCGGAGCAGGCATGGGAAAAGGACAAGATGGTGGACTCACTGTTTCGCTACTCGCTATCGTCATCGTGATCGTCGTGATCGTCGCCCTGGTGGCAAAATGACTCGACGACTCAGTACCGTCAGGAGACTTCAATGTCTACGTATCAGATCTTCCAAGCAGCACTCCTCGAAAACACCTTGACCGCTCTACGTCAGTAACAGACTAGAAGTCAGGGTTTTTCACTTTTATCGGTATCTTTCTGACACTTTTACACTATAAAAATAGGGGATTTATATATTACACTAATATTTTGTAGAAAATAATTTGACAAAGTAACCCTGGGGATATACAGTACAGGCGGAGGAGATATGAACACTACAACAAACAAACCTAGTGCAATCGTTCTGGACTTTGACTTCACGGCGGCCCACTTTCTGGGGGGTCATGACGGTCTGTACAGAATCCTGCAGCGTCGGGGCGCTACTTACGAGTTTGTCCACGACCTTTACTTCCGGGTGGAGGGCATGGGTTTTACCATTGATCGGTTCATTGCTGAGGCGGAGAGATCCGGATTGGCAATCACTGATCACGACAAGATCAAGGAGGAGTTTGCAGATTGGCTCAAAGACGGCTTGAAGCTGTACGACGACACGTTGGCAGCTGTCTGCCGATGGCGCGCCGCCGGAATCCCGGTGGTCGTTCTCACGTTTGGTGACGACCAGTACCAGCGACAGAAGATCTCCACGGTCGGTCTGCCCAACGACGAGATCATCGTGGTGTGCGAGCCTGGTGCCAAAACGGAAGCCATCCGATCGCTGGCCTCGCGCTCGCGGTACGGTCCGGGACTCAAGTTCGTGGAGGACAAGCCGCAAGAGCTGGATGATCTGCGCGGTGTTGGAGCGCCTCCTGGAATCGTGGAGAGAGTCCGAATTCTTCGTCCGGACAGCCCGTACGCCAACGTCGCCGCCAAGCACACGCATCGTGAAGTCCACAGCCTCGCAGAGGTCTTCTGATGCACAGGTTCTTAACCCTAACCCGCTTGTGAAAACAGGCGGCGTTTTGTTTTATTTGCCAAAGTTTTGGACGCGCTTGTCCATGATGATGCTTCGTGCGGAAAGTGGTTGTTTCAACACAATTCCTTCAAGACTTGTGCATCGGCTCAGTGCCACATAGGTTTGACCGTGCGCAAAGCTTCCGCGTCCAAGGTCAATAATCACGTTATCAAATGTTTTTCCCTGGGATTTGTGGATGGTGATGGCCCAGGCCAATTTTAGCGGGATTTGCGTGAAAGATCCCATCATCTCTCGCTGAAAGCTTCCGCCTTCCATTACGTATTTTGAGATTTCCCAGGTGTGCATGTCCACGCTCACGGTTTTGCCGTCTGCTTTCTCAACAGTCACCACATAGGCCGAACCTTCTTTTCCAATATTTGTGACCGTTCCAATAGTTCCGTTTACCCAGCGCCGTTCTGCGTCATTGTTAATAAACATCACCTGCGCACCCTCGCAAATTGTGATCTCTGTATCGTTTGGGTATAAGCTTTTAGGAACATTGTCTTTAATCCCAGCTTCAAACGTCACATTTTCTGCATCAAGCTCTTCAAGCTTCCTGGTGTTGATTGCTTTGGCTGCTGCGTTTGTTGTAACCAAATGAATGTACTGCTCTTCATCATCCGGAACAAACCCTGGATCATGTCGAGTATTCAACTGCGCAAAGTCTTGCGTAGTTGCGGTGTTGTTTCTCACAGCGTTCAGCAATTCAATAAATGTGGCGTCGCTCTGACGATAAATTTCATCCAGTTCAATATGTTCAAAACTAAACCCATTTCCAAAAAATGAGTCCTGCTGTCCGGCGGTAAGAACTTCGGCAGAGAAAAAGTATGGGGTAGGGTATTCGCTAAAAAATTTGTCACGGTCTGCGCTAGTAACTACTGGTGGCAACTGGTACAAATCTCCAAAAAAGATCATCTGCACGCCACCAAATGGCATGTGCTCCTGGCGAGCCCGGCGCAGCACAATATCAATTGCGTCCAACAAGTCCGCCCTAACCATTGAAATCTCATCAATCGCAATGGTTTTCAGTTGCTTAAATTTTTTCTGTTTCTTCTCATCAATGCGCATCTTCTTGGCCTCATCCTTTTCAAAACCAGGTTTCAGGCCAAAGAAAGAATGGATGGTATCACCATTCACATTAATTGCGGAGATTCCAGTTGGCGCCACCACAATCACTTTTTGCTTTGCGTTTTGCCGAATATATTGCAGCAACGTTGATTTTCCAGTCCCGGCCTTTCCAGTGACAAAAATGTTTTGCCGAGAGCCTTGAACCAAATCAATGACGCGCTGCGCCTTGTCTGAAAAATTGATTTTCATGTTTTTTTCGGGTTGAGGTTATTGTAGCATAGGCAGCGCGGACAAACACCACCTCGCCCACGTCCTCGTCGCGCTGCGCGCTCCTGCGGAATGTGTTCGAGAGTGGTATCTATCCGCGCTTTAGATTTATAAAACAAAAAGTACTTCTGAAACA
>CAYZOG010000021.1:0-3567 GCA_964480225.1 uncultured Gammaproteobacteria bacterium
TTTTATTTTTGCCGAAACTATCTTTCCGCATCTCTGGCGGCCATTGAAGAAAATGTTGCTTGGCGCCAATCGGTGTTTTCCATTCTTCGTTCAATTCTGTGCCAGTCGTACCGGTTTTCAAAGTGTTCTTCTAATGTTGCCCGATCTTCTTCAGAGAGTTCGTCAAAACGATCAAACAATGTTGGCACTGCATCGGTGCTAAGTTCTGTGAGGTAGAGTGTATCAAGAGATTCTTCACTACCAAGTGAGCGGTCAATGTTGGTGTTCACAATAAAGCGCTCAATGTTCCAGCTGCTCATTCCAACAAACAACACAAGCACAACTGCGGCTTCAACTAGGATGAGGGTTCGTAAATTTTTACGAAGCAGGATAAACACCAAGCCAATCAAGAGTAAGACCATCATTCCGATAATCCATGCGTGAACATGTACTCGCAATAGAGTCTGACCAAACTCAGCCTGGTACAACATCATTCGTTTTAGTGCTGAGACACACACAATACCTGAGAAGATTGTGAGTAGGCTTGCAAAGATTCTAAGAAGTGCGCTCTTTGTTCTGGTGACCGTTCCATACATGATGGTTAGAATGATTCCAACAACCATTACCACAAAGAGGAGTTGGAAAAATCCTTCACGAGCGTACTCCGCATAAGTGATGTCCAGCAGGTCAATTGCGTCACCACCAAGGAATAGATATCTCACCTGGATGTATACAAAGAACAAGAAGATGAGATTGATTGCACCAAGGATGGTGTTTACAATCATGACGCTGAAGTTTTTTGGTAGGTAGCTGTGCTGTCTAACAGAGTGCTTTCTGCTTGCGGTGAAGTAAAACATGGCCGCAAACATGATGGTGAAGAATGCAATCACAACAAGTCGCCAAAATGTTTCCCAGTTGATGTCTAGTGCGTTGATCAAATCAAGTACAGCTTGTTTGAAAATTGGATCTGCGCTGCTGAACAGCAATACAAACAGTAGTACGAGTGGTGCGGCAATAGCCAAGCCAAATACAAAGTGATTGAATCGGCGGCCGCGAGTTGCTTTGTCTCCTAACAAGCTGTCTCGCTTAAGGTCTTTCAGCACATATTGAATGAAGTGGAGCCACAAAAACGGTGTTCTAAAAACAGCGACGTTTCTAAGGTCAAAGTCCTTCATTTTGGTTTGCAAAGTCAGCCATGCGCAATAGATGATGGTGAGTCCGCCAACCATGAGCGGTACAAGCTCAGCAACAAAGTAACTTTCAAACCGTGCGGTGTTTACTGCAAGAAGCAGGATTGGAAGCAGTAACCAAAGCGCAACTTTGTTTTTTACATGGCCATAATGCCACATCACACCAGTAAACGTTGCCAAGAACGCAACAGTAAACAGCGCAAAGTTTACACCGAGTGTGTTAGTAGACCAAAATAGGTAGTTTCCAATAACGGAAACAAGTAGTGCGGCTGCGGTAAATGAAAGACGTTGTGGTCTATGCTCGTCTAACACCTGCGCCAAAGTTTTCTCAGACATAGGTTATGCGTTATCGCGTAAAGATTTCATTAGTGAGATATCCTTTTCAACTTTGTCATGTTCAGTCTCAAGATAAAAGTTGAGGTGTTGTACTCGCTTTTCTTTTGCGAGCGCTTCAAATCCTGCTTTTCCAATGTGGCCGTCTCCAATGTGTTCGTGCCGGTCTCTGTTGCTGCCTAACTCAACTTTGGAGTCATTCAGGTGGAAAAGTTTAAGCTTATCCAACCCGATTGTTGCATCAAATTCATCAAGTGTTGCCTTCACATCTTTTGCGGTTCTTAAATCATATCCAGATCCAAATGCGTGTTGGGTATCAAAGCACACACCAATGTCGTACTTTTTGAGTTTTTTGTGGTTGATGATTTCTGCAACTTCTTCAAACTTTGCGCCAATAACATGCCCGGCTCCGGCTGTGATCTCAATGCAGAATTGTGTGCTGCCTTTGTATCCGTCCAACACCTTTGCAAGCCCGTCAATCACTTTTGGCATTCCTTTTTCTTTTCCAAGGTCCTTAAACGATCCGGTGTGGATCATCATGTATGTGGCGTCAATTAACGAACCTCTCTCCAGCTCATCCCTAACCACACTCACTGACCCGTGATAAATTCTTGGGTTTGCTGATGCAAAGTTAACATAGTATGGAGCGTGGATTACCCACTCTTTTTGGTTGTGCTCTTCACATGCATCTTTAAACGCCTGTGCAATTTCTGGTGTGATAGGCTTGGCCTTTCCACCGCGCGGTGAGCGAGAAAAGATCTGAAATACTTCAGCGCCTAAATCTGCCGCGCGCTTAGGCGCGTTTTCAATTCCTCCTGCAATTGATACATGACATCCAAATAACATATTATTTTGCTTTTAGTTTTCTAGCTTTTTTCCTCAGGTCAGTGACGGTGTCAGTTTCGTCAATAATTTCTACCTTCAAAATCTCCTCAAGCACATCCTCAAGTGTGATCAATCCTTCAAACCCGGTGTACTCATCAGTCACCGCGGCGATGTGCTTTCTTCCTTCAATAAATTTGTTCAGCGCCACATCCAACTTGGTTTCCTTATCAAGCTCCAGTACTCCTTTTCTGTATTTAGCAGACAGTTTAACTCCAGCTTTAATATTGATCAGGTCCTTAGAGTACAAAATCCCCACAATGTTATCTGTCGAATCTTTATATACCGGAATTCTGGTAAACCCTTCTTTCTTAATTTTACTCAGCAGCGTCTTGGTCAGCTTTTGTGTAATGTCCAAACTAAACACAACGGTCCTTGGGGTCATCACCTGGTCTACAGTTTTGTCAGAGTAGGAAAGTGCGCCTTCAATGATTCGTTCTTCATCTGCATCAATGTCACTATCCTTAGAACCTTCATGCTCTCTGATAATGTGAATGAGTTCTTTTTTAGAATACACACTTGGAATCTCTGCACCGAGTGCTTTATCAAGCACCCATGCAATTGGCCAACACACCGGGAAGAGAATCACAATAAAGATTTTCACGAGCCATGCAGTTCTTGCTCCAACTTGCAGTGCATACCGTGCAAATGTTGCTTGCGGCAAAATTTCTCCAAACACCACGATAAGTCCAGTGGCAATAAGACCAGCCATAACACCGCTAGCGATGTTCCCCAAAAAGATGGCCAAAGTTGAGTTAACTGCAACGTTTCCTAGAAGCAATGTGCAGAGCAAAAGGTTTCCACGCTTTCTAACTGAGTACACCTTTTTTGCTTGCTTGTTTCCTAGGGCGATTTTGCGCTCTAGCTCATTTTTATCAAGGCTAAGCAGCCCAAGAGTAAGGCCGGAAAACAATCCAGAGAGTGTCACCAGCAGAAAAACAATAATATAATCCATATACGGTATTGTATCATGGATCAATTAAAAAACCGCCCGGAAAGCCGGGCGGTTTTTACATCTTTACTTAAGGATGATTTCCTTGAGTTTAAGCACTGCCTGTCTATTCTTCAGAATAGTTTTGAGTGACTCACGAGTGTCTTGTGTGTCAATTTGCTTAAGCACGTCCTTGTTGTCCTTGTACTGTGCCTTCATCACATTCACCTCGTTCTCAATTGCTTCTGCTGA
>CAYZOG010000021.1:3667-8931 GCA_964480225.1 uncultured Gammaproteobacteria bacterium
TTCTCCATGATCTTCTCCAGCATTTCAATTTCCTGACGCTCTGCTTCTTTGGCTTCTGCGTCCTTTGCCATGTTTTCTTTCAGTAACTCCTTAAGCTGTGCAATGCTTTCCTGTCCAAGTGTCTTAGCAAATTCGTCATCAAGTGCAGGGAACTGACGCTCAAACACATCAAGCACCTTCACCTTAAACTGAACGGTCTTACCAGCAAGATGCTTTTGGTAATGATCCTTTGGAAAGTCCAAAGTGAAATCTTTTTCATCACCTTTCTTTGCGCCAAGCATTTTGTCCTGCAATCCAGGAACATAATATTCCTCGCTCAGATAAATGCCGTGGTTTTTTGTCTGTCCACCTTCAACTGGAACATTGTCTACAAGAAGATCCATGTCTACAACGACCTTGTCTTCTTTTCCAGCCTCACCATTTTTAATCACCTCACTTCCGCGCATCTTGCGAAGGCTGTCCAAAGTCTCATCAACTTGCTTGTCCTCAACCGCAGCGTCCTTTTTCTCAACTTTAATTTTGTCGAGTGCAGGAAGCTTCACCTCTGGAAGCACGGCCGCCTTTGCGGTGAAGGTGATGTCATTGCCAGGTGCAAACTTCTTCACAGAAATCTCCGGCATTCCAATTGTCTTCAACTCTTTTTCTTTTACAGCTTCGTAATACCCAAACTGCACAATCTTTTCTAGTGCTGCTTCATACACCACCATCTCACCAACATCCTGCACTACCTTTTCATAGGGTGCCTTCCCTGGCCGAAACCCCTTAATAGTGCGCTTCTCAGAAATTCCTTTCGCTGCGCGCTCAAGATGCGGCTGAATTTCTTCTGTTGTTAGTGTTACTTCAATTTCTACTTGTGACTCTGGAAGAGTCTTTACATCAGTTTTCATAACTTTCGAGTGAAAAATACGGGGGAAGTGTAGCAAAAATGGGAGAAATGTCAACTGTTTCTACAGAAAAGGGAAACCCAACCAGGTTATGGTCGGGCTGAGTAGTGGGGGAGTTTGGAGAGGCGGCGGTCGGTGCGCCATGCGCAGTAGTACAATCTGAAGTAGGAGAAGGCGTAGATCACGGCAGCAGCAGCGCCTATGGTCAGGTCTACTCCAAGGAGCGCGATGTACACCACGCTGCATATGGGCAAGATGCTGATGACGAATCGAATCAGCCGCCCTTGTTCAGGGTGGGCGCCCAGTGCGCGCATGTATAGCGCTACGTTTACCCCTCGAGGTTGCCTGGGCAACTGAGTCAGTGCTCTGCACATCATGTGAGCAGAGAACATGAAGAGGGTGAGAAGAAGAAAGCTCAGATGGGTGAGTGGTTCAATCATCCGGAATCCTTCTTCGGGCAGCTCAGGCAAATCCAGCAGCTCCCAATTCTGGCCCAGCTGGTTCTGCATTTGCAGTTGCAGCAGAATCGTATCCTGCTTTTTCTGTACATCAGACCCTCCGTGGATGTCAGGTAAGCAAAAACTCGCTAGGACCAGCCTAGCGAGTTTTATTGCTTTTGTGAAGAGTGGAGCTCTTACACAAGAAGTGCTACCAACAATAGCGCCACAATGTTAATGATCTTAATCATTGGGTTGATTGCTGGTCCAGCAGTATCCTTGTATGGATCACCAACGGTGTCCCCAGTAACTGCTGCCTGGTGCGCAAGAGATCCCTTACCACCATGGTTTCCTTCTTCAATGAATTTCTTTGCGTTGTCCCACGCACCTCCACCAGAGGTCATTGAGATTCCAACAAAGAGTCCTGTCACAATGCTTCCCACAAGCAATCCACCAAGTGCAACTGGTCCAAGTGTGAATCCAACTACAATTGGTACAACTACTGGGATAAGCGCAGGGATAATCATTTCCTTAATCGCTCCCTTAGTAACGATGTCTACAGTTGTTCCGTACTCAGGCTTTGCCTTTCCTTCCATGATTCCTGCAATCTCTTTGAACTGACGTCGAACCTCGGTAACAACATCACCAGCAACCTTTCCAACTGCCTCCATTGCGTATGCTGCAAAGAGATATGGCAAAAGTCCACCAATGAACAATCCAACAATTACGTATGGATCACCAAGTTCAAATACCAATTCTTTTCCGCGGAGTACAAACTCCTCTGTGTATGATGCAAACAATACAAGCGCTGCAAGTCCTGCAGAAGCAATTGCATATCCTTTGGTCACCGCCTTTGTGGTGTTTCCAACTGCATCAAGTGGATCTGTAATTTGTCGAACCTTCTCATCCATTTCTGCCATCTCTGCAATTCCTCCAGCGTTGTCTGTAATAGGTCCGTATGCATCAATTGCCACAATGATTCCTGCCATTGAAAGCATGCTCATTGCTGCAACTGCAACTCCGTATAGTCCGGCAAGTGCAAATGCGCCAAGCATTCCAGCAACAATTACTAGCACTGGAAGTGCAGTTGCTTTCATTGAAACTGCCAAACCAGTGATCACGTTTGTTCCGTGTCCTGTTTCACTGGCCTTTGCAATCTGCTTAACCGGCTTGTATTCGGTAGAAGTGTAGTACTCAGTAATCACAACCATCAATCCTGTTACTACAAGTCCAATTACTGCTGCCCAGAACAAACTCATTGCTTCTTCCGCAAAGAAGTACTGTGATGCTGGGTAGAAGATGATGAGTGCAAGCACTCCAGCTACTGCCAACCCCTTATATAGGGCTGCCATGATGTTCTTAGATTTTCCAAGCTTAAAGAAGAATGTTCCGATGATTGAGGTAAGGATTGCAATTGCACCCAACGCAAGTGGGAACAAGATTGCGCTCTCTCCAGCTGACTTGAATACGATTGAACCAAGCAACATTGCTGCTACTGAAGTTACGGCGTATGTCTCAAAAAGGTCAGCTGCCATACCAGCACAGTCACCAACGTTGTCTCCAACGTTGTCTGCAATAACGGCTGGGTTTCTAGGATCATCCTCTGGAATTCCTTTTTCAACTTTACCAACAAGGTCTGCTCCAACGTCTGCTGCCTTGGTGTAGATTCCTCCACCCAAACGAGCAAATACAGAAATTAGAGAACCTCCAAATCCAAGTCCTACAAGAGCTTGGATGTCTTTGGTTACCCAGTAGAGAACGGTCACACCAAGAAGTGCAAGACCAACTACTAGCAAACCAGTAACGGTTCCACCTTTGATGGCAACGTTCAATCCGCTAGCAAGCCCGTCTTTTGCAGCCTCAGCTGTTCTAACGTTTGCTCTTACAGATACCATCATTCCGATGATTCCGGCTGCAGCTGACAAAACAGCTCCTACCAAGAATCCGATGGCTACGTTCCACCCAAGAGGGCTGAACCCAAGAAGAAGGAAGATCAGTGCCCCAATCCAGGCCACTGTCTTATATTGACGAGTTAGATATGCGCGTGCGCCTTCTTGAATCGCGCGTGCAATTGCGGCCATTTTATCGTTTCCTGCTGGTCGCTTCATGATCCAGCTTGAAAGATAAAGACCGTAGAGAATCGCAACACCTGCTGCGATGGTGCTGACAAGCAATACTGTCGTTGCACTATCCATAATATAAATAGGTTAATTAGCTTGGAAACTAGGGCTATGATATGGCCAAACGCCTAGATTGTCAATGTTTTAGGTAAGTTAAAAGCCGCACCGCAAAGCGGTCGGCTGCCAGTGGTGTTCCTCAGTCCTATGACTATGGAGCACCGGTTCTTGTGTGTTGGTCCTGAATCCCGTCCACTACTATCCATCCTGCAGCGCCAAGCATTGCGGCGATGGTGAGTGCGTAGATGAGGTTACACGCAAATTTTTTGAGTTTTTTTCGCACAAGTCCTCCTCTGTATTGTGCGCAACAAATATAGCATAAATAAGGTAATTTGTCAATGATCCGGCCAGCGTCCGGATCATTGGCGTCTGCGTCGCTCCGGTCATGAAATGCAAGCATTTCTGACACTCCGCTCCTTGTCTTCAATTTGAGAAAAAGTTAGAAAATTGAAAACCCCGCGCGAATCCGTATGGACTCTAGCGCGGGGTTGGTTGCGGCGTACTTGCCGCGGTGGGTTATTTGCACTTGTTGTGTTTGCACTTTCCGCTCTGGCATTCCTTGCCACTGTAGCAGAACTTGCCTTTGGCCTTGCCAGGCTTCTTGGCCGGGGCGGCCTTGGCAGGCTCCTCCTCCGTTTTCTTGACGCAGGACGTCATGTCCTTGGCCGGCTCGTAGCCGGTGTCGCACGCACACTTGCCGTCAGTCTCGGTGACTCCCTCCCCGTCGGGGCATTGCTCCGGGAAGAGAGGGGGCTCACCGATCTTGATGGTCATAGGAACGCACTTGCCCTCATGCTCGACTTGGTCGTCCGCACACTCGAGCTTGGTCGGCGCCGTTTCTTCCGGCTTGTCCTCCGTCTTCTTGACGCAGGCACTCTTCTCGTTGTCGAAGATGAGCTCGTCCGGGCAGGCGCACGTGTCGCCAAAGCATTTCATGCCTCCGATGCACTGGGCGTCTGCCGCACACTCCTCTCCAGGTCCTTGGTCGGCCGGATGGCACTTGCCGTCGAACTCCAGTCGCATCTCGCCTTCCGCGCACTCGGGCGCTTTGGGCTTCTCCTCCGGAGGTGCCTCAGGGGCTGCCTTGGCGAGGGCGGCGCACTTGCCGTCCACGCACTGCAGTCCGTTGGACTTGTCGCAGGTGTTGGCGAGGCAGTCGGCTCCTGCTTTTCCACTCACGGAAATGCAGGTGTCGCCAAACTGCTTCTCACCCTCCTTGCATTCCATCGGCAGGATCACCTTCCAGGGATTGTTGAAGAAGCTCTGGGATGCAAGCACGTAGGCCGGACACAGATCCGTGGGGGAGCAGGCGTCCTTTGTCCACTGCGCAGAGCATGATGATGCCAGCATCAGACCGCTGGCGTAGCTCATCATGTCCCGCTTGGTTGCGGTGGAGAGGTCGCCGTCCTTGTCAGTCACCACGCGACTCGTGAGCGCCTTGGAGAACTGGTGGATCTGCTCGCATTGTGCTGAGCTCGGCTTGAACTTCTTGCTCATGCCAAACCAGTACATCGCGGACAGGGCGGTCTTGGTGTTGCCCTCGGTGACTTGCGTCGCCAGGGCGTCAGGACCGTGATCGTCCAGCTGCTTGACCATCTCCGAAATGGGGTGAAGCCCTTCCGGAACCGGCTGGGCCTTTTCCGTAGTGGCCGGCGCCGAGTTGGGATTGGTCGTCTCCGAAGAGGAGAAGAACCAGTAGCCCAGGAGAAGCCCTGCGAGCAGAGCGGCAAGTGGCACAGCGATGCTGAGCCAGTTCCGCTTGTCGC
>CAYZOG010000021.1:9031-14202 GCA_964480225.1 uncultured Gammaproteobacteria bacterium
TAACCCTCCTACAGGGTGAATGGTTGTTGTCAATTTGCAGGTGAGGAAATTCCACACCGTCCAAAACAGGGCTTTGGACGATGCACAATGACGTCGTATCATACCTTAAATAAGGCATTTTGTCAATGGCGCAGACCCTGGTCTATTAGGGCAAATTTCGCTATAGTATACCTACTTTACGCGTATGAAACGCACAGGGTATAAAATTTTGCTAGAATTACTTAAATTCTTGGTTCAAATCAAGCGGGGAGTTGTTGTAGCTGGGAAATGGCTCGGCGGAAGGTTTGGGAAAACGCTTGCAAAATCAGCCAGAATTCTTTTTTTTGGTACCTATAAGCGTTATGTTGGGATCCAGAGAAAACTGGAGGGGCGGTTTAGCAATACTGAGGAGAAGATCTACGCGTTGTCTTCAAATACGATTTTTAGCAGTGTCCTGATTGCGATTATTGTGGTGACGGTTGTGTTTCCGCATACGCGCTTTGCAACTCCTGAGGTGTATGGTGCGGGGAATGAGCTGGTACTGTTTGAGATTTTGGATCCAGGTGAGGAGGCGTCATATGCGCAAGATGAGATTATTATCGAAACCGCTGAGACCGGCGTTCCAATTGATAGAACTGAAGTTGATCCGTTTGCACTTTCTGTGAAGGCGGAGTTTGAAACGACTGCGTCGCAAGATCATGATGCAAACATTGAAGAGCTTGTTGGTGTGTGGGCTGGTGGTGGAGCAATTTCTGGTCCGCTCATTATGCCAGGTGCGGAGGTAACACCGTCTCGTAGAAAAACAGAAACCTATATTGTGCAGCAGGGTGATAGCGTTGGGAGAATTGCGGACAAGTTTGGCATTAGTGTGAACACGTTGCTGTGGGAAAATAATCTTTCTGCAAAGTCGTTTATTCGACCAGGAGATGTGTTGAGTATTTTGCCGGTGACTGGTGTGTCTCATGTGGTGAAGCGGGGAGAGACACTTTCAAAGATTGCCAACACGTATGATATTGATACGGTTGATGAGTTGGTTGAGTACAACCGATTGTCTGCGGCTAATGATATTAGAGTTGGTGAGAAGTTGATCATTCCTGGTGGTGAGAAGCGTGTGGTGAGAAAAGTTGTAAAGACAAAAACATACGCACCAAAGAATTATCAAAATGTTGCGCCGCCTCCGCCAAGTCGGTATGCCAATGGGCAGGGAATGGTGTGGCCAACTACTGGTCGTGTGATTACACAGTACTATCACGCGCGTCACCATGCGCTTGATATTGATGGTCACTACCAAGATCCAATCTACGCGTCTGATGCTGGGACTGTGATTGTTGCTGGATGGCGAGGTGGATACGGTTTGTCTATTGATGTTGATCACGGAAACGGAATCATCACTCGTTACGCACACGCCTCAAAGATGTTTGTGTCTGTTGGTGACCGAGTAACCAAAGGTGAGGTAATGGCCATGGTTGGAACCACTGGATACTCAACGGGTACTCACTTGCACTATGAGATTATTGTGAATGGAGTGAAGGTGAATCCGTTTAGTTACGTACGATAAAATAAAAGCCCTGTTTTGTTAGCGTCCTCGTCGCACAAATGTGCTCCTGCGGAATGCTCCCAAAACAGGGCTTTTTATTTTACAAACCTGACGTTGGGTGGTACGGTGGATTTGAGGTGGGAAGGCGTTTAGGCAAGGCAAGGAATGTCGTGGAGTTTTTTCGGGGACTCCTGAGGGTGCTCGCCTGATAGCAGAGCTTTTGCTGAAAACGGCTGTACAGTCTGAGTAAGACCAATAGCAAGTCAGAACGAACCGTTCGCCTCTTCCTTCATCCGGCCTATCACATCACGTGGTAGGCCTTTTCTATTTTCTGTATTGCACCGCCTCCAACAGGTGGGTGTTTTTTATTTCTGAAGAACCTTCTAGTGTGGCAATTGTTTTGGCGACTTTTACAATCCG
This sequence comes from uncultured Gammaproteobacteria bacterium, assembly GCA_964480225.1. Classification (GTDB taxonomy): domain Bacteria; phylum Patescibacteriota; class Patescibacteriia; order Magasanikbacterales; family JBBTQS01; genus CAYZOG01. Next base: position 10,968 of record CAYZOG010000021.1, read on the forward strand.
ATGTTGCGCACGTAGTGAGAGGTGGAGTTTTGCGCACATTGTTTTGAGTCCTGTTTCCAGCTTTGCGCTAAGTTGTTTTATGTGTGGAAGTTTTTCACGAGCTTGTGCAACTTGTTCACGCATTTGCGCAGATGATAATGAAGATTTGCCGTGCGCTCTGCCAATGGCAACATGTAAATCAATTCTGTCGAGAAGCGGACCAGAAAGTTTTGTTTGATAACGGTGCACTTGCGCAGGTGTGCACTCGCAATGATGTTCTGGATCAAATGCAAAACCACATGGACATGGATTTTGGCTAAGCACCAACAAAAACTTTGCCGGAAATGTTGCGCGCCAATGGGATCTGGTAATGGTTATGTTCCCAGACTCCAGCGGTTGTCGCAGTGTTTCTAAAACTTGTCGAGAAAACTCTGGAGCTTCATCCAAAAACAACACACCATTGTGCGCAAGTGAAATTTCTCCAGGTGTTGGTGAGTTTCCGCCACCAGTCATGGCCGCCACAGAACAACTGTGATGTGGATTTCTAAACGGCCGAACCTTCTCAAGCTCATCCAAGTTGGGATTTGCGATTGCGTGCATTCTAGTCACAGCATATTGCTCTGCTTTGGTGAGCGGAGGAAGAATGCTTGGTAGTGCAGAGCTCAATAATGTCTTTCCGGTTCCTGGTGGTCCGCTAAATCTGATGTGATGCCTGCCAGTTGCCGCAATCATCAGTGCACGCTTGGCATGGTCATGGCCAATGATATCTGCAAAATCTGTGGTGTGTCTGGTGGGAAAAAGTGTGGGCACAAGGTTGAACGGCTGTAGAGCACGCTGCTTAGTAATGTGGAAGAATGCTTCTTTAAGTGTGCGTGGTGTGTAGACAGTGGCTCTACATAGTCCAGCTTGTTGTTGATTTGCGGCTGGAATAACCACAGAATCTCCAAATTTATGCGCATCAAGCAAGATTGGCGCTAGATTTTGGGTTTGGACTAAGGATCCATCAAGAGAAAGTTCGCCAAGGACGACTGTATTTTGGTGATTTGGCAGGGTTTTTCTGTGGCTGGCCAGCAAAATTGCCAGTGCAATAGGCAGATCCAGGCTGGTTCCGTGTTTTCTTAATGCGGCAGGGGCTAAATTTACAACAATTTTATAAGTAAACGGAAAATCAAGCCCAGAATTGATAATTGCGGACTTTATTCTTTCTTTTGCTTCTTGGACCGCAGTATCTGGCAGGCCGACAATGGTAAAACCTGGAAAACCTTTGCGCAGATCCACTTCTATGGTGAGGCGATGAGAAGTTTCGCCAAAATAACGCAAAGTCGTGATTTTTGTTAACATGTTATGGGTAGATTACGCACATTTGCCCATTGAAATAGAGGGAAATGCACCGTAGAATAAAACTGTATCTACCCGGACCTGCGGATACTTGCGCAAAATAAGGGATTATGGTACTATACGCCAGCAAATTGGATTTGTCACTTATGTCAGATTACGAGATCATCGCACTCTTCCCAGGAACACTTACTGAGGAAGAAGTAGCAGAAAAACAAAATGCACTTCAAACAGTGCTCACCAATCACGGTGCAACAGATGTTGCCGCTTCAAACGTGGGTAAGCGTCGTCTTGCGTACACTATTAAGAAGCAGCGCTTTGCATGGTATGTGCAAGTAACCTTTAACCTAGGTGCTGATGCACACCAGGAGTTGAACAAGACGTTGTTGCGTGACACAAGCTTGTTGCGATTTGTTTTGCGATCAACTGTTCCTGGCATGACACATACATTCACTACAGGTGAACGTAAGCGTGGGGCAAAGAAAGAAGTTGCAAAGGCTGCGCCAAAGATGGCTGCACCTAAGAAGAGTGGTCCGGTAGATATGAAAGAGCTTGATAAAAAGCTTGATGACATTGTCGAGGGAAACCTTGATACTGAAAAACTCTAAACATATCTCATTATGGATCTAAACAAAGCAATGGTAATTGGTCGATTGACTCGTGACCCAGAAGTACGAAGTACTAACACAGGTCAGACCGTAGCCAACTTTGCAGTTGCAACAAATCATGTGTGGAAGGATGCTTCTGGACAGAAGCAAGAGAAGGCAGAATATCATGATGTGGTTGCATGGGGTAAGCTTGCGGAGATTGTATCTCAGTACCTTACCAAAGGACGCCGCGTGTACGTTGAAGGAAGATTGCAGACACGAGACTGGACAGGAAATGACGGTGTTCGACGTTACAAGACAGAAATTATTGCAAATGACATGATCATGTTGGACGGAGCACGTGGTGGCGGAGGAGCTGCTGCAGCACCGGCAGGTGATTTTGGGCCAGTACCAACTGTGCAGGTTCCAGAACCAAACGTTCAGGATGATGAAATCAAAGTAGAAGATATTCCATTCTAAAATATGGCAAAGCAGAAAGTTCACAAGGGAAAGCGACACTGCTACTTCAAGGTCAACAACATTGAGAACGTTGACTGGACAGATGTAGACGTCCTACGCCGATTCATTTCTTCTTACGGGAAGATTCGATCACGCAAGCGAACAGGATTGTCAGCACGATTCCAAAGAAAGGTTGCTAAGGCAATCAAGCAGGCGCGCCAGATGGGTCTAATCCCATACGTTCCAAATCAGAAATAAGATTCCAAGGGGCGCTCAGTAGAGCGTTCTTTGTTATAACGAAAATTATATGGGTACTATTGATTGTCTTTCAAAAAACGCCGTGGTGAAGTACAAAGGTGAGGTTGCGGTGGTTACAGAATACCAGCACGTAAAACCCGGAAAGGGTGGTGCGTTTGTGAAGACCAAGCTTAAGTTTTTGAAAACCGGAAACAGTGTTGAGAAAACTTTTCACGATGGAAACGATGTTGAAGCGGCAAGTGTTGAGCGCCGAAACCTGAACTTCCTATATCAGGATGACGAGTTTGCACACTTCATGGATGCAGAGTCTTATGAGCAGGTTCCGTTGAACAAGGAAATGATTGGAGACTCACTAAAGTACATGACTGACGGACAGAAAGTGATTGGTGTGTTCCATGAAGGATCTGTGATCGTGGTAGAGCTCCCAAAGAAAATTAAAGTCCGAGTGTCTAACGCACCAGAAGGTGCGCGTGGTGACACTGCCAGTGGAACAGCAATGAAAGATGTTGAACTGGAGACTGGGGCGACTGCAAGTGTTCCTGGGTTCATCAAGACAGGGGACTTGATTGCGATCAATACAGAGAATGGGAGTTACGCGGAAAGAGTTTCAGAATAAA
>CAYZOG010000022.1:0-7257 GCA_964480225.1 uncultured Gammaproteobacteria bacterium
ACTTCTTCTCCTAGAACATTTTTCAATGCGCGGTGTAGCAAGTGTGTTGCAGTATGCAGTCGAACCGTCTCAGCAGAATGATCCGCAAGTCCACCAGCAAACTTCTTTGCTGCTCCAGCACGAGATTTATCCTGATGCGCCTCAAACTGCGCCCTAAACGTTGCTCTGTCTACATTCTGTCCAAACTCTGCAGCAACTTCTTCTGTAAGCTCCAACGGGAATCCGTATGATTGATACAAATTAAATGCATCATCTCCAGTGATTTCTGCATTGCGCTCCCAGATCTTATGCAGTTCTTTAAGTCCTTTTTGAAGGGTTCGTTCAAATTTCTTTCCTTCTGCCGTAAGCGCATCAGCAATTGCTGTCTGCTGCTCACGCAAATGCGGATACATAAACTCCAACGTGCTAATTGCAGTTGCACTTACCGCAACTAACAACTCTTCTGCATTTTCCATCCCAAGCTTACGCGCATGTCGCACAGACCGACGAATCAACCGACGCAACACATACCCTTGATCTTTGTTACTTGGCATCACACCATCTGCAATCATCACCGTCGCGGTTCGCAAATGATCTGCAATCACACGCATTGATTCTGTAGTGTGCTCACCAACTTCATAGGTCTCACCTGTAACATTTTCAATAGTTCCAATGATTGGTTGGAACAAATCAATGTCATATGCGACTGCCTTGCCTTGAAGCGCCATCAAAATTCGCTCAAGCCCCATTCCGGTGTCCACGTTCTTTGACTCAAGCGGTGTAAATGATCCGTCTGCATTCTTGTTAAACTCCATGAACACATTGTTCCAAATCTCAACCCACCGCTCATCTGCTGGATCATATTTTGCTGGTGCCGAACCTTCACCAGTCCAATAGAAAATTTCAGTATCTGGACCACACGGACCGGTCTCACCAACAGGGCCCCACCAGTTATCTTCCTTACCAAGATATGCAATTCTGTCCGCACTCACTCCATGAGACTTCCACAAATCTGCTGACTCCTCATCTCTAGGTGCAGAATCATCACCTTCAAACACAGTAAACGCCAACATCTCAAGCGGTATGTTGAGCTCCTTAGTCAACAACTCAAAACTCCACGCAATGGATTCTTTTTTAAAGTAATCACCCAAGCTCCAGTTTCCAAGCATGGTGAAAAATGTGTTGTGTGTTGCGTCACCCACCTCGTCAATATCTCCGGTTCTTACACATCGCTGATAATCCACCAATCTATTCCCAGCTGGATGACTTTCCCCCATCAAATACGGCACCAACGGATGCATTCCCGCAGTGGTAAACAACACTGTTGGATCGTTCTCTGGCACAACTGGCGCAGATGTAATCTGTGTGTGGCCATTTGCCACAAAAAAATCAATGTATTTTTTGACTAATTCTTGTGCATTCATATGAGTCTAGTCTACTGAAATACGCCTAATTAGGCAATTACTCCCCCACCCAAACACTCGGTTTCAGAGTAAAACACACAATACTGCCCTGGTGTTACTCCCCACTGTGCTTTTTCCAATCGAACCTTCTGCCCCTCAATTGTGGCTGGAATCAGCTCTGCTCGATGGCGCAACCGCACAAAACAGTCTGTAACAGGCTCGCTAATCCAATGCACATCTGTTAGTTCAATCTCTTTTGAGAGCAATAATCCACTTTCCTTTGGCGCAACCACCAACTGTCCAGTTTCAAAATTCTTCTGCGCAACATAGAGCGGCTCCCCACCGCCAGGCTGAGTAAATCCATGTCGCTGTCCAATAGTGTAAAACGCAAGTCCGTCATGCTGACCAATCACTTCTCCTTTTTCTGTTACTACGTCACCAGGTTTTTGCGGAACCTCATGCGCTAAAAATTCTTTAATAGAAAGTTCGCCAACAAAACAAATCCCCATGCTTTCTTCTTTGGTTGCGGTAAACAAGCCCATTGCCTCCGCTTTAGCCTTCACTTCATCTTTGGTCAGCACCTGCAGCGGGAACATGGAACGCCTTACCTGGTCAGCAGTTAAACGATGCAAAAAGTAGGTCTGATCCTTACCCTCATCTTTCGCTCGCAATAAATGACCATCCTTTGCTCCGGCATAATGCCCGGTTGCCACAAACTCGCAGGCCAACTCATCCGCAGCACGCAAAAAATATCCAAACTTAATAAACTGATTACACAACACATCCGGATTTGGCGTGCGCCCAGCACGATATTCCGCCACCATCGTGTCATACACCTCAGCGCGGTATTCCGCTTCAAAATCAAAAAAATGCAGTGGGATATTTAGGTGTGCTGCCACGCGCTGTGCATCACGATATTCTTTTTCCCACTCACACACACCATACGCGTCCTTTTCGGAACTCCAGTTCTTCATGAACCCACCAATCACCTCATACCCCTGCTCAACCAAAAGAGCGGCAGCAACTGATGAGTCCACTCCGCCAGAAATTCCAACTAATACTTTTGGCTTATTTTGCATAAGAGCCCAGAATAGCATCTTTTGCCCGCTGGTCAAGCGTCGCACGAGACTCAACAACCAACACCGGAACATCAAATTCCTCAGCCTGCTGCGCAATGTGCTGATTTAGCGCCCACACAAATTCAATCTCATTTTCCTTGCCTTCTGGAGTCTTTGCCCACAACCCACGATTCTCTACTGTCTGTGCCACTGTCTCACGATTTTGCGCTACTAACACATAAAATCGCCAACCTTTTTCCTGTGCTACTGCAGCTGCAATCTCTGGCATCAAATTCACCCCTTCAATAATCACGCCTCGCTGCGCAAACGCGGGATAATCTTTAATCATATCCTGCACAATCCCAAACACATCGCGAGCCTCCTCTTGAAAATGCGCCACAAACTCCGCAGTTGAATGCGTTTTGTAATATTCTTCTGGGTCACTTTCCGCAAACAAATGCATCCCTGGATAATCCGTTTTCTTAGTGACAGTCCGCGCCACACGCCTAATCATATCCGTAGACACATAATCAAAAGCACACTCACGAGCAATTGCCCTGGCGAGTGTACTTTTCCCAATTGCCGGCGCCCCACCCAGAAGGATGATATTTGGGGCAAGTTCCATACTAGTCAAAGGTTATTGTGTCTCCTGGTGAAATAGTACGGGCCGTGTCTGGTTTTGTCGAGTTTTCTGACTTAGGCTCAGGTTGAGCCGGAACCGGCTCTGAAGATTCTGGTTTTGCAGGTGCCTCATCTTTTTTCTCCCCATCACCACTCTTCTTACGCCGACGACGCCTTCTACGACGCTTTCTCTTTGGCTTTTCCTCACCATCACCTTCTTTAACCTCCTCCTTTTTAGCTTCTTCTTTTGGTGCCTCGTCTTTGGGTTCTTCAACTGAAGATTCTTCCTGCTCTTCCACGATTTCTTCTTCAGCTTCAGCCTGCTGCGACTCAGCAGTGCGCTCAATCTCAACAGAAAGATCCTCTAGACTAAACCCTTTCTCCTCCGGATCTCCCTTTACCGCAGGCTGAGTTTCTTCAACCTTAGGCTCTGAACGCTTTTCTTTTTTTTCGCTCTTTTCTGATTTCTTGTCATCAGATTTTTTATCCTTCTTCTCGCGCTTGTCCTTATCCTTGTCGCCATCCTTCTTACCTTCCTTGCCTTCTTTCTTCTTTTTCTTCTCCTCAGCTTTCATCTGCTTTACCTGCTCCAAAACCTCTGGCGGAACTGGTGGAGGCGGCTTACCTTCCTGCCTGTCTCGCATGGCATCTGGATAACAATCTCTACAATACGTAGGGCGCTTTCCATCTGGTGGGAATGGCACATCAGTATCTTTCAAACAACGCCAACACTTGGTCTTATATGGATGACGCTCTGCATCTGGCACATCAGACTCTTTTACTCGAGCCTTCTTTTTCCCGCCTCCACCACCACCAGCCTTGGCAAGTGCGGCCTCAACATCAACATCAGCCATTCCAGACCATTCCAAAATCCTAGCTTCAATCTCTGCTTTTGGTTTTGCGTATCGCTCACGAGTAACTTTAATTACCTTTTCTGCATTTGCAGTTGGACGACCAATTGGCGCCATACCCATTGCAGAAAACGGCTTACTTGCCACACCATCAATCATCAATCGCAAATAAATGTGGAACTTTGGCAAGTTCACAATGTCTTGTTCTGTAAACACCGGGTCAAATTCTTTTGCCAAAAACTCCGCATCCTTTGCTCCAACACGGAAGGTCACAATAGTTCCAACGTTACCAAATACCGCGTGCGCAACCATTTCTTCCAACTGCTCAATGTATTGGTGCGCCATGATCAAACTCAAACGATACTTACGCGCCTCAGACAAAATATTTGCAAAAGAATCAGTCGCAAAGTTCTGAAACTCGTCAACGTACAAGAAGAAATCCTTACGATCTTCCTCATCAGTATCTACACGCTCCATGGCCGCCAACTGAATCTTAGTAACAATCATTCCACCAAGCAAACGAGAGCTGTCCTCACCAATTCTTCCTTTTGAAAGGTTTACAATAAAGATCTTCTGCTGGTCCATGATCTCACGAATATCAATTGTGGATTTCACCTGTGCCACAATGTTACGCATGATTGACCCACTCAAAAACTGACCAATCTTGTTTTGAATCGGCGCAACAGCCTCTTGCTGATACCTATCGTTGTAGTTAGCAAACTCGGTAATCCAAAACGCCTTAACCACTGGGTCTGTAATGTTGCTAATGATCTGCTTTCTGTACTCACCATCAGACAACAAACGGTTAATTCCCAGAAGTGTTGAACCTTGGTTCTCAAGCAACGCCAAAATTGTGTTGTTCAAGATGTATTCCATTCTTGAGCTCCACATGTCAATCCAAATCTTCTTAAACACAGACATCAGCCCGGACGCCACCAAGTTACGGTGAGACTCATCCTTCAACTCAAAAATGTTAAACCCAATTGGGAAATCTGTATCAGATGGATTGAAATACACCACATCATTAATACGATGGTTTGGCACAAAATCAATCACCTTTTCTGCAAAGTCCCCGTGAGGATCAATCAACGCCAGACCGTGCCCAGCATAGATATCAGAAACAACCATGTTTTCAAGCAACGTGGTCTTTCCCATACCAGTCTTTCCAATCACATACATGTGACGGCGACGGTCATCAGTTTTAATTCCGAACCTGCGCATCTGATGTCTAAAATCAGTCTGCCCAAATACGGTGATTTCTTTATTGATATTATCCATACTTATACAAATGGCAAATCATCTGGAACTCCGTTTGTGCCATCATCCTCAATTGCAACACCTGGAACTTCTAGCGGAGCTCTAGCATGTGTACTTGCTGGCGCTGGTGCAGGCGGAGCCCCTGCCCCACTTTCAAAACTATCCCTTGCTCCTTCACTCATTGGCAAGCCCATAGGTGCCTCACCACGTTTAGCACCAGACTTTTGCAGCAACGGCGCACGCACTTCCTTCACTGGGAAATGCCACAACGTTGCCAACTCCTCCACATTCAGAATGAACTTATCAACACCAGTCCACGCACTTCTTCCCTTAAACGCATTAATAATCTTGGTTCTACGCACATTCTTTCTGTAATCTTCAAACACATAGTGCGCAGTGGTACCAGTTTTCTTATACGCCGGCTTCAACGCATTCAAATCCTCTCTGGTGTACTGCTTAATCGCTCCAACCATTCCATACACCACACGGGACTTATCAAACACTTCCTTCTTAGCAACATATACCGCCCGAACCTTCACCAAAAAACCAATCTTACTTACCTTTGCTTCAATGGACTTTACCGCATCAACCTCACCAGGTGTCAGGTTCCAAATACCAAACATGTTTTGATCATCACCAGAACCTCCATCTACATCATATGTTGGCGGCCCATTTTCATCCCCAACAAATCCATACACAATCAACTTCAACAGATACACCGGGAAGTAAAAGACTTTAAACAAGAACCCTGCTTTTTGTGGCTCAGCCTTCCCCAACTTCTCACGAGCCATTGCAAACCCACCTTTTTTCCAGCTCTGCCCTGTTGGGAAAATAATAATCTGATACCACATGTGCTCGTCCTTACCAATACGAGACATGGTTTCAAGCATCGCAGCCATTGGATCTTTAAACTCTCCAACCAACTTATCTTCAAACTCTGGATAGGTTTTAATTGGAATGAAATGAGAATCTACCAACTCCCACTCTGTTCCCCAACATTTGTAATCTGGATCTGGGAACTTGGACGGAAATCCTTTGGTATAATCCTCAATCTCTGTAATTTCTGCATCAGGATATTGGGCGTAGATCAGCGACTCAATCAAGTCTCTAAACATTTTCTCACCCATGATCACAAACTGAATGTACCCCTCAATACTCACAATCTCAAAACTAAACCATTGTTGGGCTTCACCCCACCAATAGCGTTCTTTCAAGTCTCTGGTCATGTGCGCACCAGCAAGGTGTGCAAAAATATTCTCAACCGCTAGCGGACCTTGTTCATTTTCTTGTGGCACATCAATTGCCAAAAACTGCCACTCCAGGTTTCCAATCCAAATTCCAACTCGTCGAGTATGGAACATGATCATGCTGGCCTTAAACAACCACCAAAACAAAATCATCCACCCGCCGTGGTAATACAAAAAGATGAACAGATCGGAACCACTTCCGATTTGCTGACCAAAGACAGAGTTAATTGCTTGTATAAAAGAATCAAACACAAAACGCGTCTGTAATTCGCTATTAGTATAGCACAGACGCGTTTGCGTAGACTACTGAATTTTTTCTAATCCGGAACCAGGAATGTGAACACGGCGTAATATCCAACTACAACGTAAATGGTTCCCATCCACCACCATCCTCTTCCCCCGGCATAATATGCCGCAGTGAACAGGACAAAAAACATTACTGTTGTGATGAATGAATAGATGTGGCGCCAGACTTTATCCTCCATATGACGCTAGTATAGCATTACTTTTCCTTGCGTGCCATTCTTGCAAACTCGGTCAAGAACGGTGAAGCCAAGAAAATAGATGAGTACGTTCCAATCACTGTACCGATGATCAACACCAACATGAAGTCCTTCACGGTTTCTCCACCAAAGAAGTAGATTGCCACCATGGCAAACAGTGTTGTGATAGATGTATTGATTGATCGAGTAATAGTCTGCTGAATACTCAAATCAACATTATCCTCAAATGAACTGTGTGGATGTCGCAACAAATTCTCACGAATTCTGTCGAATGTAACAATGGTGTCATTAACAGAGAAACCAAGAATGGTTAGCAATGCCACCACAAACAAGGTATC
>CAYZOG010000022.1:7357-13460 GCA_964480225.1 uncultured Gammaproteobacteria bacterium
TGTCATTAACAGAGAAACCAAGAATGGTTAGCAATGCCACCACAAACAAGGTATCCACTTCAAACCCAGCAAATCGCCCAAGCACTGCCACAATTCCTGATGGGATCAACACATCATGAATCAACGCCACAATCGCGGCCAAACCATATTTCCATGATGACACTGGCTTGTTCACCTTTCTAAAGGCAAACGCGATAAACAAGATGATCGCAATTACCACAATAGTGATTGACCAGATTGACTTTGACCGCAACTCAGAACTAATTGATGGTCCAATTGTCTCATACCGAACCTCTTCCATTCCCTGCTCTGAAAGCCCTTCCAATACCCCAACCACTTCTTTATGCTCATCAACTGACAAGAATGGCAAACGCAACAACACGGCGTTTTCATCCACTTCTTGTACTACTGACTTGTTTACATAGGCCAATCCATCCACAGCATCACGCACTGATTGCACCTCTGGCCGAGCCTCATACTCAACTTCTAGAAGCGCTCCACCCGTAAAGTCAATTCCAGGAACAAACCCAAACACCGCAATTGCAATAATACTCAACCCTACTAGCACAGCTGAAAGTGTGTACCAGATCTTTCTTGTTGCAACAATACTAAAGTTACTCAAGTTCTTCATAGGTTTACGCATTATTACGAGGAGTTCCAATCACTGCTTTGGTTTTTTCATCAAGTTGTGGAATTACCAAACGTAATAGGAATCGAGTTACAAAGATTGCTGAGATCATACTCACAATCACACCAATTGAAAGTGTAAGCGCAAATCCTTTAACCACACTGGTTCCAAACCAGAACAAGATGATACAGGTAATCAATGTTGAGATGTTTGCATCTCTAATTGATGCCCATGCACGCGCAAATCCATCTTCAATTGATTGGTGCAACCGTTTTCCATCTTGTCGCTCTTCTTTGACTCGTTCAAAGATAATAATGTTGGCATCCACTGCCAGACCTAGGGACAGGATAAATCCGGCCACACCAGATACGGTCAATGTTACAGGAACAACCTTAAAGATTGCCAACACCACAACGCTGTACACCAACAACGCAAGCACAGCCAACACTCCGGCCAAACGGTAGTACAATGCGATAAAGATGCTCACCAAAATCAGACCAATCAACGCAGCGTTCAAACTGCGTGCCAATGACTCAGCTCCAAGACTTGCCCCAACTCGCTGTTCTGATACCAACTCAATTGGCAATGGCAACGCACCAGTATTCAAGCTCTGTGCCAAATCTTTTGCCTCTGTGATAGTGAATCGCCCAGTAATGATGGCTTCACCATTTGAAATCACGTTTTGTACGGTTGGTGCACTCACCAAATATCCATCCAAGAAAATTCCAACTGGCTGATGCAAGTTCTTCTCTGTAATTGCAGCAAACAACTCTTTTCCTTTGTCATTGAACTGCAATGACACCAAAGGTTCGTTAGTATTTCCATCAAACTGAACCAATGCACGCTGCAAATGCGCTCCACCAAGCTCTGTATTTGCCCAATCTCCTTGTGGCGGACGAATATCCTCTTCTGACCACTTCTTCACATACACCGCAGCCAGGTTATATCCAGTTTCAAGTGTCTCAGCTTGCTTCAATGCAATATGATATCCAAACTGACTTTCAATAACACCAGAAACTTCATTCACTGCCAATGGGAATAGACCTTCTTCAAACGCAGCCACCATTTCTCCACGACCAAATGTTCCTAGCGCTCCACCTGAAGCCCCAGTCGCATCGTTAGAATGTGCTGCTGCCAATGTTGCAAAGTTTTCAGCAGTTGCCTGAGCTGCAATTTCTTGTGCCTTTGCCAACGCATCTTCCTTGCTCAACTTACTTTTACACTGATCGGATTCTTTGTGACAAATCAAAATGTGACTTGCAGTAACTGTTTCTGGCACCTCTTCTTTTCCATCATGACGCAAAATGTAGAATCCATCCTCAAACTGCTCCACTCGACGAGAAAGATATCCTTCACGATTTCTCTGAGCCCAGTTCAACAACTCTTCATTGTCACCAAACGCAGATTCGGTAATGAAGAATTTCCCACCATCATTAATGGTTGTCTCACTTTCTGTGTACTGCAGCACCACCTGTTCAAATGACTTTGATCTAAGTGCCTGCAGCGCATCATCAGCTTTTTGTTTAGCTTCTGAGTTTCTATCAAGCAATTCTTTTTGCTCTTCTTCTGTAAGTGGCTCTTGCTCACCTTCTGATGGTTCTTTAAATTCCAAAAGCGGTGTTTCACCAATTGCGTCAACTGCCTCCTGTACGTTTTCTACACCAGGCAATTCCACAATAATTCTGTATACCTCACCCACTTGGTTGGTCTGCACAAGCGGCTCACCAACACCAAACGCATTAACTCTGCGCTCAATCACATCTCTTACTCCATCAACTGCAGTATCAACATCTTGATCTGCTGCAACCGGCCGAGTGTCCACCTCATACACAAGGTGCGCCCCTCCAACCAAGTCTAGACCCAATCTAAATGGATCTTCTGTGATCTGACCAATGCCAAATCCAACTGTGTTATTAAGCCAGGCAGATGCGCTGTTGTACTTTGCTGGGAAGTTAAAGAATCCCAGTCCCGCAAACAACAACACCAACACCAGAGCTTTTAGGCGCATTTTTCCCTGCGTCTTGGGCTTATCATTGATATTCATCATAGCGTTTGTAATGCGCCACTAGTGTACACAAAAGTTTGTGCACGGACAAGCTAGTTAGCACCGTGACATTTTTTAAACTTCTTTCCACTTCCACAGTGGCAAGGATCATTTCTTCCAATCTTGTTTCCTTCTTCATCTCTTGGTTTTGATTCTGCAGTCTGCCCAACCATTGTTGTAGCGGTCTGAACCGCACCTTGCATTGCCGCACGATTCTTAGCCATGGTCTTTGCCGCACCTTGAACCTGCACTCCTTGTCGAGCCAACAATCCCTGATATTGCTCCACAACACCTCTTACCTTCATCATTGAGAATGCAACATCTTTCTTCACCAGCTGATTCATGTGCTCAAACAACTCATGCCCACGGCGCTTGTATTCTACCAGCGGATCTCGCTGTCCATATCCTTGCAACCCAATTCCGCTACGCATTTGACGCATGGCTTCCAAGTGCTCTACCCATAGCGCGTCATAGACTCGCAGCATGATAGTGCGCTCAACATTTCCAAGAATTGGTGCGTTTTCTGCACTTTCAGCAACTTCTTCATATTGCTTTTGTCCAAAATCAACAACCTCTTCAGAGATCTTGGCGCGCTTCTGCTCTACTGCCAGTTCTTTTCCTTCCCAAGTTCCCTTTAGCGAATCCACAAATGAACGCGCAGAATCACCAAACAACTCATGGAGTTCTTTTGAAAACCCATCAAAATCCCAAGCTTTCTCATCTGGATTTTGCACAAACCAATGCACCGTATCCTGAAGATATTCAGTAATGGTTTGCTTCATCAACCCAGAAATCGCCTCTTTACCTTCTTCTGCCGCAGCCAACACTTCACGACGCTGCGCATACATTGTCTCACGATGACGATTCAACACATCATCATATTCCAACAAGTGCTTTCTAGAATCAAAGTTATTTCCTTCAACCTTAGTTTGCGCAGACTCCAGTGAGCGACTGATCAACTTATGCTGAATTGGCATTTCATCTGGCAACTGCAATCGGTTCATCATGGTCTTCATTCTGTCGCCAGCAAAGATTCTCATCAGGTCATCATCAGTTGAAACATAAAACTGCGTCTCACCTGGATCACCTTGTCGACCAGCACGACCACGCAACTGGTTATCAATTCTACGAGAGTCATGACGCTCTGTACCAATCACATACAACCCACCAAGTGACAAAATCTCTTGTTTGGCTTCTTCAGAACCTGGATTTCCACCAAGCACAATGTCCACACCACGACCAGCCATGTTGGTCGCAAGTGTTACTGCACCTTTTCTACCAGCCTGCGCAACAATCTCCGCCTCACGCTCGTGATTTTTAGCGTTCAACATCTCATGCGGAATTCCAGCCTTGGTCAATGTCGCGCTCAATCGCTCGTTCTTTTCAATAGAAATAGTACCAATCAATACTGGCTGTCCTTTCTCATGCCGAGCCTTCACTTCCGCAATCACCGCTTTCCACTTTGCTCCCTCAGTCTTATAAATCAAATCCTGATGATCAATACGCTGAATTGGGTTGTTAGTAGGAACCACAACCACATTCAAACCGTAAATCTTATAAAACTCCTCACTCTCCGTTTCTGCGGTACCAGTCATCCCAGACAGCTTTGGATACATTCTAAAGTAGTTTTGGAATGTGACTGTTCCCAATGTCTGACTTTCCTTCTGAACGGCAACACCTTCTTTTGCTTCAATAGCCTGGTGCAACCCTTCACTGTATCGACGTCCTGGCATCAAACGCCCAGTAAACTGATCAACAATAATCACCTCACCATCTCTAACCACATAGTCTTTATCCTTTTCAAACAACGCATGTGCCTTCAACGCCTGCTCAATGTGGTGAACTGTTCTTACTCCACCCTCAACATAGATATTATCCATGCCAAGCAACTTTTCTAGTTTTGCAATTCCCGGATCAGAAAACGCAGTTGCACGTCGCTTTTCATCAATTTCATAATCCTCATCCTTCACCAATTGTCGAACCAATCGCGCATAGGTTGCATATTCATCAACATTTCCCTGCGCTGGCGCAGAAATAATCAACGGTGTTCTGGCCTCATCAATCAAAATAGAGTCAATTTCGTCAATAATGGCGTAGTTATATGGACGCTGCACCATCATTGATGTGTCACTCACCATGTTGTCTCTCAAATAATCAAAACCAAACTCGTTATTGGTTCCGTAGGTGATGTCACACGCATACGCTTCCTGACGATTTCCTGGCCGAAGGTATTCTTCCTGCACCTCAAATGAACCAGTCTCATCCACTTCTTCATCTACTTCTGGCTCACCAGTGAAGTCTTTGTCGTAAATGAATGTTCTGTTTTGCGTCTGGATAATTCCAATGGTCAACCCAAGGAAATGATAAATCTGCCCCATCCACACGGCGTCACGCTTTGCCAAGTAGTCGTTAACAGTCACCACGTGCACACCTTTTCCTGAGATTGCATTAAGATACACCGGCAATGTTGAAGTAAGTGTTTTACCTTCACCAGTTCTCATTTCTGCGATTTGTCCGTAGTGCAACGCCGCTCCACCCATCAACTGCACGTCATAATGGCGCTGACCAAGCATTCTTTTTGCTGCTTCTCTTACCGTAGCGAATGCTTCTGGTAGCAAATCATCAAGTGACTCACCATCTTGGTGACGCTTCTTAAACTCTGTTGTTTTTGCAGCGAGCTGATCATCTGTAAGATCAACAAATTGAGACTCAATTGCATTCACCTGCACCGCAACCTCTTCAAGTCGTTTCAACTCCTTTTTATTGGGATCTCCAAAGATCCGCTTTAGAAATGTATTTGTAGCCATAGAATGGCGTAATTGTACCAGTTTACTGCGGTGATTACAACCCTTCCTTTTTCCTAAATTTCGCTAAAAATAGGCATTTGAACCTTGACAAAACCCCAAAATCATGGTATAGTGAGCCGTCGCAGAGTACCTACTTTTGCGCGTGCTGCACGGTGCAGCGTTACAACTTAGACCCGGTAGGAGGGGTTATGGAACTGATACTTGATTTGGACGAGCGCAGGCTCGAGGCGATCGCCGAGACCTGCACTCTCGTCCTGCGAAAAACCAATCGCCTTCTGCACCTGAGTGCCAGATGCGCCAGTGCCGCAGGAAACGGAATCCGCTTCAGTGTGATTCCCCACTGCATCAATTTCATTGAGTTCATGGGAGGATTCCAGATCATCTGCACCTACGACCGGCCCCCGGTCGCCGCAGACCCGACTCACCCGGATATGGTTCCGGAGGAGATCAAAACCGCAAGACACATTGTGGTCACGATCTACCACACCGGGATCACACTACCGAAACCGGAGGGTCCGCACAGTCGCGTGGAGTTTTTCCAGGAGGACCTCACTGTCGTCCCTAGGCAACCCAACACGAACCAGTAGGAGGAGCGATGAGTTTGTACAAGCTCATAAAAACAGT
>CAYZOG010000023.1:0-12571 GCA_964480225.1 uncultured Gammaproteobacteria bacterium
AGCTCTTCACCGGCATGCTGAACGTGGACGCCCCCATCGTGGAGCACGACGTCGAACTGGCCCCGTCCAGCGAGATCCTCGTTCTGGAGGGGTACACGGCGACGTACATCAGCACCCTGTCCTCCCACCCGGAGAACACGGTCATCACTGATGTCACCGTCACCTACGACGTTGCCGAAGGCATGATCAACTTCACGTACTACGAACCGGAGTACGAGCGGGAGATCAACCTCGGCTGGGTCTGGGAAGGTTGCACCACCATGGGTGGTGGCAAGCTGGACTGCAGTTGGGTCACCAACAGCGGTGCCACCCGATCCTACAGCGGTAACTTCAAGGAGGACCTTACGTCGTTCACCATCGTGAGCGACTCCTACCCGGAAGACATCACGCTTACGATCACCAAGAACTAAACCTCGGCCTAGCTAATGAAGCCACACGGCCAACCAACCTGAGCCCCTAGATCATGACGATCTAGGGTGTTTCTTTTGAAGAGGTATGCACTGTGAAAACACTATTAATCCTGAGTACAGCACTAAGCTTGCTCGCCTGCGAGTCGAACAATGATTCAGAGCCTGATGTTAGTCCCCAGACAACGAACGGGGAAGGCTCAGAAATAGAAGATCCTGGCTTCCCTGCCAGGGTTCACCTGGTAGTGTACGATCGCCCCATCGTCCCCAGTCAAGGCTCCAACGGCCCTTTGATGGATGCTCTAGTCGTCCTACCAGAAGCAGGCAAAAGTTGCAGAACCGACGAGAGCGGTAACTGTGATCCGTTTGATCTCCGGTACGGAGTGCACAAAGTTGTGATCTCCCACCCAGACAGACCCACACACACCACCACCCTACAAGTTGACGCGCCCATTATCAACCCTACACTCGTCCTACCCATTCGAACCGAAGACGAGGTCAAGTTCTACGAAGGCTACTATGCAAAATATGTTGAGGTGGCCACGATACACCCGAAAGTCGAATTCTATGAAGACGTAACGGTTCTACACGACCTAACCGTCAATCGAATAGAATTCTACTACCACCACGAAGGCGTAGGGATTGTACCCCTAACCGAAGGGTGTACGATCCTGGGTGACAACGACCTGGAATGCGGACACCCTGAAACCGATTCAACAGGCTCATTCACGGACGATTTTTCCAAGTTCCACATAGCGGACAAGGAATACCCGGAGGATATATATCTCATAGTCACCAACAAGCCGATCGAGAACTGAACACCAGCCAGTCAACCCCACAGATCATAACGATCTGTGGGGTTTCTTTTTAAAACCAAAATACCGCCAGGTTTTCTGGCGGTATTCCCAATCAGGAACCTACTGAATTTCTTCTCTTACCACGATTGAACCTGAAAACGGAGTTGAAGCCTGATTAAAGTTTTCTACATCACACTTCTGCTCCTCATCAGGCAAGGCAAGATCATTCCAACATCCAGGTTTCGTTCCACCATCTACAAAGTCATGACACTCAGGATTGCTTGCGGCAACATTAAAATCTGCATTACACCACCCCCAGTTATCCAAGATCTGCACGCGTGGCTGGAACCTGCAATATCTATCACCAGGAGCAAATCCTTGATTTCTCAAAAGCGCGTCCATTCCCTGTCCATCTGCGCTCACAATTCCAATGTTTTCTGGTCTACAGTTGTTAAAGTCATAGTGATGCACAAACTGATAGAATCCCTCATCACACGCTTCATCACTATCACCAAATGTCTCACCATTACACACTGGCTTACGGTTTTTATACAGACCCTCAAAATACTGCGGCGTAGCGTTCTTTTCATTCCAGTCAACTGCAATACGCTTAATTGGCAACTGATTCGCCGCAGCCTCTGCATAGAACTGTGTTTGTATAGAAAAACTATCAGAAAGTGTAGTGATAATTCCGCTCACCTGACCATTAACACCAAAGCTGTTCACTGGAAATTCTGTTTGTGAACACACACCATCACTACACTCCACACCACTGATTCTTGGGGCATACAGATTGTCTCCTGGTTGTGCTTGCGTCACAATATTAAATGAATTGTCATAATCTGTTTTAACACCTAATGGCTTCAAAACTTTGTGATATCGCTGCCAGTCACCCACCTCCTCAATATACTCCCATCTCCAAGTAGTAAACTGCGCAGCAAAGATCTGACTCAACAACTCTCTACGACTGCTGTCGTTCATCACAAACGGTGCGTACTCTGGCTTATCATCAATCTCCTTCTTCTCACCAACCAACTGCAAGTAATCCGCCTCTGGACGACTTACACCCATACACACACCGTAATCAATGAATCTATCCCCGTGTGGAGTTGTAAGCTCAACTGCTGGACAATCAGCTTGCACATTACAGAATCCTGCGTGGTTTTGCCCTCCAATACATCTATTACTCCAACAACCATCATTTCCGTCTTTACCACAACTCAATGGTGATCCAGCATTTATAAATCCAGACTTTCCAACTGATGTTGCATCTCCAGCAACTACCCATGGCAAATTCACACCATGCGCACCATCAATCTTTGTGTATTGCGGCTCTTCACTTGCAAACGCAGAACCGTATGGTGAGAAGGTCTGATCTTCACTATAGATTGGTCCGTATGGCCATCCCTGCCCAAACACACTCTTACCATTCAACAAGAAATCACTCTGTTCATTGCTCAACCTGTCAGTCCATGCCTTGTTTGCAGGCTGTCCACTTCCAGCATCAGGATTATGCACCTGTGCAACCTCTGTACAGTACTCGCGCAAGTACAAGACAAGTCCCACGTTCACGTTTGCACCACCGCTCAAGTCACAACTTCTAAAGTCAAACCCTCTCAACCGGTCTTCCTCATCAAACACAGCATCCATCATAAACAAGTTCTGCCCCTGACAATTGTTATCTCTAACATTGTATGAATGTGGCGTAATCGTCTTCAATGAAATCTCAGTATTACCAAGTTTATTACGCAGCTGCCACACCAAACGCATACGCTTTGGCCAAATCAACTCCTTACCACACCACCCAGTGGTTTCACTGTCTGGAACTGGATATCCTTTATCCCCACACAACTCACCAACAAATGTCTGGTTAACCGGACCTGAAATATAGGTACAGTTATCTGGGTCTGTACAGTACGTCTGACTGTTCTGATTTGTTTCTGATTTAATTGGTCCCAAGAACCTATCAGGATAGATAATCATTTCCTGATTCCATGCCATCCAGTCATGGAAGTTGCTTCCATCACCGTGTGGATATGGATACACACCAATTCTTTCAATATCTGCGTAATGAATATTCGCGTCCTTCAATGTGGCAAAACTATCATAGCCAAAGAAGTGCTTATCTTCTTTTCCATCATTACCAACAAACAAGAAATCTTGATTTCCACCTGGACCTGCGTTTACACCCGCTCCAACAACCAACTTGTACTGCTGTGAGTTAAGATGGTTGTCATTGGTTGGGTTAATGGTTTGTGTTGAGTACTTTGGATTTTCTGGATCGTATTTTCTTGCGTTAGCACACGCCACATTCACCCCCATGTAATTATCACTATCTGGGTAACATCCTGGAGCGGATTCTGCACCTTTACTCTTAAAATACTGCTCACATCCAAATGCACACTGCTCTCCCTTGGCCGTTCCTGAACCTGCACCATGACTTGTCGCCTTCTGCGCGTTACCACTTGAGTTCAAACAGAAGTACCTACCACCACCAACAGCAGGTGGCTCATACCCAGCGCTTGTAAACTGGTTAAATGTATCAATACTTCCTGACAACAATGTTGCTGGGTACCATGTCTGACAGCTGTGCTGTTGCTGATCACCATTAATAACACTTCTCAAATCTTCTTCAACACAATATCCTTCTGTTCCAAATACTCGCTGCGTTGCCTTCAGCGGCTGACAACTTCCATCCACTCTATCCTCTGGCAACAATCCAATACGCGCATCTGAACAATCAGACCTCACCACACAGCTCTTTCCATCCTTGCTCTCACCACTTGTGGTAAATCCACCCTGACAAATTCCAGTTGGCAACTCTGCATTTACATCAAAATACTTAGGCAATGCTCTAGCTTGCCCAAAGAACACCTTCTGATACCCACATCCTTGATCACAATCTGGCTGTCCTTCCTGACAGGTGTTTGCATTAGCGTGTGAAGAGATGTTTCCAATAGAATCTCCATACTCTGTGTAATTTTGCACCACATCAGATGGGAACGGACTATCATCTTCTGGATACAATCGACAACTCTGCTGTACCAAATCCGCAATTCCGTCTGTAAGTTTAACCTTTCTATTTGGTGCAATTGCACATTTCTGGTTGTAACAACTTCCCTCCACAGTAATAGTCTCATTATCTGTGTTCTGAATATCAAAGCTACAACTTGCGCCATCAGGAGCCGTAACACATGATGTCTCTTCTGAATTTGTGTATGCCAACGCAACACTTTGCGCCAAACCATCACCGGTCACAATCGAGTTAAGATCAGTCAACTGGAACTTGTTATACAATGAGTACCCTGAATAATCCGCACCAAACCATGAGGTGTCTCTTCCGGTATACAATGACCGAGTCAACACCTTGTCATTAGTGTCAGTATCTTCTACCCATCGCACACACTCTCCTGTTCCTTCAGCACCAGTACTCCACTCTGCACAAGTTCCAACATCAACACACACATCTCTTGCCTTTCCAGTTCTTTCATCCCAAACAGTAAATGATGTCTTACATGAAAGCCACTCACTACAGATTCTGTCACGCTCAACCTTAACTACAATGTTACTGTCATCAATTCCACAGGCCACCGTAGCCTTAGTCTTCACCTTCTTCAACGCTTCCTCAGCCTGCAAGAACGCAGACTCCGATGGAATATCTGGGAAGAAGAAGCCAGTAATCACTCCAGCCTCATATGACTTACACAACGCATTAAGTGTGTTGTCCTGATCTGGCTGGCTTCCACAAAAATCAACCAAACTCTCAGAATCCAATCCGTCATAACACATCACTGGATACTTCACGAGTCCGCCACTAAAGTCCTCACCACCAAATGTGATTGCCTCATCACTCGTAGTCACAGACACCTCTTCACCCAACACCTCAAGACAAGCGGCCTGCTGCTGACACTTAGAATCAAACTCACCTTCACCTAGTGTTGAACATTGGCGAGTCATCAACTCCGCATTACATGCAAAGTCCAAACCAGCCACATTAATCACTGTGTTGATTGTATTTGGTGTTGGCAACTGCGGCGCAACACTTGGCGGAACTGATGCTCCACGTGCCTGCGCAGAATCACGCTCTGTTTGCGCAGAACTCCAATTCTTCACTGGATTTGAAGTGTCATCCAACAGCACACACCCCTCATTCAAGTTCACCTGCCCACCACAACTTGCGGTATCCAAACTTGAGTTCTTAATAAAGTAGTATGACTTTCCAATCGGAGATGCATCACTTCTGTCATGATGATCAATAAACTCTGTACATCCACTTACACTTCCTGAACACAATCCAACCTGCCCAGTGTATCCATCATCACCATTTCTTCTAATACCAAACTGATTTCCTCCGGTAACAAGCGTTGGGTCACACCCTTCTGGCTCGCTGTTGAGTGACGCACTCTTAAACCAACCACTTCTTACGGTTCCATCTGGCATTGCCTGCTTGTCTCTAAACACACAGGTGTTTGCTCCTGGATCCTTGAAGTAATTAATTTGCGAACCATTACTAAACGCATCACAACGATTCTCATATGCTTTACACAACTGAGTCTCGTAATTATCTGGCTGATTCTTAATGTATGTTGTTTGCAACACACCATCTGCGTCCTCTACTCCAACCGCCTGACATCCCAAATTATCTGGAGAACATGACCAAGTATCACGGTTTACAATGTACACAATCTCATCAGCAGGAACCACAACATCATCTTCTGGATGCACCTGCCCATCAATATCTGGGTTTCCATCATTGAAGTTAAAGGTCTCTGATCCTGGATCTTCAGAGTTGTATGTATTGATCAACGCCTGACATCCTGCAACCTCTTCACGACACACTCGCTCAAATCCAGTGTTAAACGTTGGCTGATTATTCTGATTAGTGTACGCCCGACATCCAAGCGCTGCACCAGGAAGATTATCAAATGGATTTGCATCACACTGTGTTGGTGTGTTCCATGAATCCTTCACCACATAATGCAATCCATCCGCTTCTTTCACGTACACATTATCAATAAAGTATTGTGCACTATCATCACCTGCTCCGTACATTGCCGCAGCCGCTTGCGCAACTTGCACACTACTGTTTGCAAACGGTCCAACGGTGTACTGTCGCCACACACTATCCAAACTCACCACTTCTGTTTGGAATCCATCAGTTGCAATCACACCACCATCGCCATTCTCAAAAATCATTCCGGCATTAATCGCAGTGTTTCCTTTAGCCCAGAATGTTACGGTATATGTTTTTTGCCGAACCGCCTCAAACTCAGGAGACGCAACAGATGCTGGCCCCAACTTCAGTGAGTGACCACCAACAGTAACTGCTTCTGTTGATCGCTCAGAACTAATTCCCCAATCAGAATCAGTTGGTTCAAAGTCTGTGGTGTAAATAATCTGACCTGCTCCTGCCTCAGAACCTTCATACGCTCTACATCCAGCAGCATTTTCTCCACACGCCTGACTCATGTCTTGCAATGCTTTGTACAAGCAGAACTCTCCACCTTCTGCTGGAGTTCCACCAGTTTGTGAACATGCAGATGGTGACACTGCGTCATTTCTTCTCAATGTTGCACAACTATCTGACGCCACAATCACTTCTGAAAGCAATCGATACACTCGCTTACCGTTCTTATCAAAGAATTCTCGACAATCAGGATCATAATTTGGATCAGTCTCACGATTCAAATACACGTCTGCATTACATGATCCATGATACTGCGCCAACAATGCAGCATCAGTTGCTGCGTACTCTGGCAAAATCGCCCCACTCTCTGCTGAGCCTTGGGCTGCTGCAGATGGTGAAAGATCAGTCTTAAAGTTAAATGATCGCAACTGCAAACCAACAGTGTCAGACCCTTCCCATGTGTAGAACACCTCATTAGCTGCCTCTGTTGTGGTAATACACTGCTGTAAGTCACTAAAGTACACCACTTCTTCTGGGTTTGGCCCATCCACTACTGTAAATCCAGTACATCCAACTTCAGTTGCGCTACATGCCTGTGCAGTTGATGGAATAAAGTAATCAATTGCACCAAACGGCTCTAATGTTGTTGGCTGCTGTGCAAACTGCGCATATCCAACACACTGTGCTTCACACTGCAACGCAGGAGACTCAATACCAGCAACTGCTGGATCTCCATTAGTTGGTGTGTACAATGTACATCCTACATCCTCTGCCTTACAGATTGGTGCATAGTTATCACAATCTGGGTGATCTGTAGTTGGATCTCCAGTACACTCAAGCTCTTTTGGCGGCACCTGCAAGTAAATTTGTGAGAAGTTATTGTCAGTCAACAAAGAACATCCAGCCGCATCTGCTGTACAACTTTCTGCAAACTGATTGAGGTACAATCGCTCTCCAGCAACATCCCAACCATCACCAACTCGTTCTGTGTGATAAGCCCGACACCCTACGTTTGCCTCTGTACAGTATTCGCTATCAACAGTATTAAGGAGCAATGACACATTTCCTCCTTGTCGAGCCTGCACAGTCTGACAACTTGCAAACTGCTCTTCACACACATTTCCATCAAATCGCCATGCATTTTTCTCACGAGTACAATATCCCCACACACCAGCACACTGACCATTAGCATCAGTTACCACACATGTCGCATCATCCACACATGACTGCTGACGAGTCGCACCTTCTGAAGACTGCAAAATATCAGTGTAGCCTTGTGCACGACACTGCATTGGCGGCGCTTTCAACACCCAGTTTGGATCAATCAAGTGACAGTACGGATGTGCATCATCAGAAACACCATCAGCTGTTCCACCATTATTCAAATCGTAGTTACAGGTATGATAGTTTGAAACCACTTCATTAAGTGACACTCCTCCGGCCTGCGCATTCTGCGCCGCAATTTCCCATCCAATTGGGATGATTCTTGCTCGTCGAAGTTTTACCAAGTTACTAAAACAATATGCTTCTGTAGCACAAGTAGTTTGTGAGTTCTTTGGATCATCTGGTGGCAACAACTTCCACTCTCCGTGCAATGATCCACGCTCAATTGCTTTTTGTACGGTAAGCGGCTCACCAGTTTGCGCCTCCTGAATTGCCTGCGCAAACTTTGCATCCAACGTACAGTTGTTTTGCTGTGGGAACTGGTTTGGACATGCCAAAAACTCGTTCACAATATCAATAGTGGTTGCCTCTTGAATCTTTGGTGTATACAAATCTGCGTACACCGCATCAAATGCCTGCTTATTTCCAGCCCCTTGTGAGAACTCTGTTGGGAACTCTGGAAGTGATGGCCCAACACCAGCAACTGGCACCACACCATCAGTGAAGTACTTCTCCATCAACTTACTTGCAAGTGTGTTCACAAATGTTCCAGCAATTGAGGCTACAATCCCCTCACCACTGGCAATCAAAGAGTTTTGCAAATCCTGCTGACGCTGCGCTGCCAATTTTGCACCACCAAGCTCTGCTGCTTCTTTTGACTTATCTTTTGGTGTAATCACTTTTCCAGAAATCTTTGAAGTCAAATCCTTATAGGTGTTTGATGATGCTCGTTCAAGCTCAGCCTCACGCTGTGCTGAAAGCTGTGCCAAGTTACCCTGAATGATTGCGTTACTTGCAATACTCAAGTCGTTCTGTCCAATTTCAAACACTTGTTGGAATTCGGCAAAAAAGTTCACCGGGTTAAGCGCATCTGCTTGATCCTCCCAAGACTCAATCAACTCCTTAAAGTTACATCGCGGCTGATTGCTCTGGTTAGCTGCTACTGCAGTTTGCTTTCCGCCCTGTTCACTTGCCTTAAACTGACTAAACAACGCCGCTGGAATTCCGTACAACAAGAACGGCGCATTTGGAGAACACAAGTTGATTCCATACTGTTTTCCATCCTTATCAGTCAATGTTGTGTTTTCACTCAATGTAGCAAGAAACTCTCCCGCTGCCCCGTATCCCGCATCTTCCAAATAATCTTCCCAGCCTTTTTCAAAAATCAACGGGTTTTGCCCCCAGTTTCCAGTCACCACAAACTCGGCCGCATCTGCTGCCACCTTATCTCCTACGGTTTGCAAAATGTTTGCAGCTGCAACTGTTCCAGCCTGAAGCAAAAACTCTCCAACGTTTTGCAACACTTGCTCCCAAATATTTTGTCCCAATGTAATACTTTCCAAAATTGGAACACTAAATTGCGCATGCGCTCTCTCACGCGGCACCAAAACTCCAAAACTCACCATCATCACCATGGCGAGTGTTAGCGCTGTTTTTTGCATCCACTGTTTTGGCCCCTTATACATACCCCCTATTGCCCAGATTGGTTAAGCACTTCTTGCATAATTTCTAAAAGCTGATCCTCTGTGAGTGACGCCACCTCTTCTGCGGTTAGCCCGGACTGCACCAACAGCGTCCTCACCTCATCCAACATCTCTGATGTTACCTGCCCACTACTGATTGCCTGATTCAAATCCACTGTTCCAGCTTGCGGCACCTGATTGGTCTCTTGCGCAGTTTCAAAATACAACTCTTCTAGTTGCGCATCTGTCAGCTGATCCAACTGTTCTTGCGGCACCCCTGCTGCCAACAACTGTTGCCGAACCTCTTGCGCATTAAACACCTCTGCTGTGCCAGCTTGTGTTCCCTGTCCACCAACGGCGTATGCGTCTGCTGCCTGCCCCAATCCTAGACAGGTCTCACCACGCGGACAGTTTGGATTTTCTCCATCAGCAACCTCTTGCGCATCACTGTATCCATCTGAGTCTGAGTCTGCCAAGTATGGACTACTCTTATAGAGCGTGATCTCATCTTGGTCTGACAACCCGTCTTGGTCTGTATCAATCTCTGCCAAATCTGCAGCAGTGACATCTGATGGAACAGTTCCCTGATTTACAGTGATGTTCTGTTGCGCAGTCCTTGGATTGATTCCTCCAGTGAGGATTCTTCCACGCATCTGAACAACTCCCAAAAATAACGCTGCAATACCAAAAAATCCAAGCAACAATGCGCTTATCTTTTCATATGAGCTCAAGCGCTTAAATGCAACTGAAAATTCGTTCATTTGACTTGGGAATCACTGGCCCAAGTATAGCATAAAATTGTGCCACTGCTCTACAGAAAGCTCCTGTGGACGGGCAGTGACCGGAAGTTCGCACTGAGTGATGGCATTTTCCAAGACCGGCTTGTCTGCAATCCCCATCTTGGCCAACACTGGCACAAGCTGTTTTCTTTTTTGGGCAAATGCGGTTTTGGCAATGCGTTGTAGTGTAGAAAATTCGTCAGGATTCACCTCTTTCATCTCTAACGAAACCACTTCAGAGTCAATTTCTGGCTGCGGCCAAAATGACTGGGATGATGTCACCAGCACGCGGGAAATATCAGCCAGTGTCTGCATGCTCACCCCCAACATACTCATCTTTGGCGGTTTAGTCTTCATTCTATCTGCCACTTCTTTCTGTACCATCATCACCGCACGCGTTGGGCGCGGTCCTTTTTCTAGCCAATGCTCTAATAATGGCGAAGTCACACTATATGGAAGGTTCCCCATCAAAATGTAGGGCTTGTTACCTGTTCTTTCTGCCACCGGGCTACGCAGCCCGTCTTCATTATAGAGCGTGAAGTTTGGCTCGTTGCCATAGGTGTCCTCAAGGTACTGTGCCAAACGCTTATCTTTTTCAATTGCAATTACCTGCGCGCCGGTCGCAATCAAATGTTTGGTCAGCGCGCCAAATCCAGGCCCAATCTCAATTACTGTATCTTCTGGCGTGATCTTCCCCGCAGCCACAATCTTGGCCACCACATTTTCATCCACTAAAAAATTTTGGCCAAGCGCTTTGGTTGGTCTGACGTGATATTCCTGTGCTAATGCTTGAACCTCTGATGGGGTCATAGTTGCGTTGCGCCTTGTCGAATAATCTCAACTTTGTCGCCTTCTACTTTTGCAATGGTGGTACTTGGCAGCAATTCTAGCTCTCCACCATCAATATATTCTGCAAATGTGCTGTTTTCAAACTGTCGCTGCACTGCCTCAATGGTGTAACAACTTGGCTTGTTACTTACGTTTGCACTGGTTGAAACAATTGGCCGCCCCACCGCTTCTACAAGTTGCTGTGCAATTGGTGATCCTGACACACGCATTGCCACTGTTTTATTTGGCGCAATAATCTGCGGTGCCAACTTTGCGTTTGCTTTTACAGGCAGTACCAATGTCAGTGCTCCTGGCCAATGCTGATCAATCAGCTCCTGGGCTTTTGGAGAAATGGTCACATATTCTTTTGCCATTTCCACATTTGCCACAATAATCGGCAAAATCTTGTCTGCCGGGCGCTCTTTTACTTGGTTTACCTTTTCTGCCGCTTCTGGGTTGGTCGCGTCCGCCCCAATGCCGTAACAGGTCTCTGTTGGATACACCACAAGACCACCGGCTCTAATTGCGCTGGCAGCTTCAGTAATATTTAATTGGGGTTCTGTTCTGCGTTCCATTTGAGATAGTGTTCCACAAATGGGTCTAATTGTCCATCTAGGACCCCGGTGGTGTCCGCTGTCTCATAATCAGTACGATGATCCTTCACCATTTGGTATGGATGCAATACATATGACCGAATCTGACTTCCCCACTCCGCAGACTGCCAACCACCACGCAATGCTTCTTTTTCATCGGCTAATTGCTTTTGATACACCTGGTGTAGCCGAGCCTTCAAAATCTTCATTGCGGTTTCTTTGTTCTGTAATTGACTGCGCTCATTCTGACAACTTACGGTGATGCCAGTTGGCTCGTGCACAATTCTCACCGCAGAGTAGGTGGTGTTCACTGACTGCCCACCTTTACCACTACTCATAAACGTATCAATTCTCAAATCCTTTGGATCAATTGCAACTTCCACGTGTTCTTCTAGTTCTGGCAACACTTCAATCAATGCAAATGATGTGTGGCGCATGCCATCACCATCAAATGGAGAAATTCTTACCAACCGGTGCACGCCGTGCTCACTCTTAAGATATCCGTACGCATGCGGTCCATTAATATGAAGTGTCACACTTTTGACCCCGGCCTCCTGCCCACGAGACTCATCAACAATTTTTACTGTCCAGTTATGTTGCTCTGCATACCGAGTAATCATGCGCAACAACATCTCTGCCCAATCCTGTGCCTCTGTCCCTCCGGCTCCAGCATGAATTGCCATGATGGCATTACTTCTGTCGTGCTCTTCAGAAAGAAGTACGAGGAATTCCATTTTCTCAAACCGCTTTTCTAGGGCTTCTACTTGTGTGGTGATATCTGCCTTAACTTCCTTAATGTCGTCGTCGGAAAGTTCGGCAACAAATTCTTGAAGCGACTGCACTTCTTTTGCAATCTGCGTCCACTTTTCCACTTCTTGCTGAAGCCCAGCATGTTCTTGAGAAACTTTCTGCGC
>CAYZOG010000024.1:0-12226 GCA_964480225.1 uncultured Gammaproteobacteria bacterium
AGTATCCTGACCATGGGTTTATTACAGAGGAAATGCCGGAAGAGAACGCTGATGCAGAGTACGTGTGGGTGATTGACCCAATTGATGGAACGCGCAATTTTGCAACAGGAAGTCCATATTGGCTGGTGATGATTGCATTGCTTCACAATGGCGAGGTTGAGTACAGTGCGTTGTCTGTGCCGGTGTTGGGCTCATACTATTTTGCACAAAAAGGAAAAGGTGCGTTTCATAATAATGAACCTATCCACTGCACAACCACAGAAGAGTTGGACCACTCTTACGGAGTTGGTGGAACCAATGTGCACCAACCGCTTATTGCAAAGCTATTTAACGCCATTGCTGATGCACCAGAGCGTCATATTTGGATGAATGGGTATGGATCTTCAGGAATGTGTGCGGTTCATGCGGCACATGGCATTAGAGATTGGGTGATTCAGTCTCCACCAGGTGTATGGGACACGGCGCCAGGTGCACTACTCATGCAAGAGGCAGGGTGTGAGGTAAGAAATGAAAATGGCGAGCCCTGGAAATTTGGTGATAAGGCGTACATTGCGGCAAACCCAACACTTGTTTCAAAACTTTACGACTTTTTAAAATAGAACACCCCACCAGCGTAGCCGGCAGGGCGTTGGGTGTGGTCGTCGCGCCACACCTCTGGAGCATCAGTTTGAGCACAGCTCCCATGTGCTGAAGTACCTTGGGTTTGTACCCTCTTCAAACATGTGGTCGGGGAAGGATCCAAACCACCCCTCTTCCGGGTGGAAGCAGCACTGGTAGGTGCCCTTGAAGACACCAGGGGTTTCCTGTGTCGGGGTCACGTCAATCCACACCCCGATAGTTCCTTCTGGCTCGTTGCCGCCGGGCAGGTTGCCATACGGCTGTTCGCCAAACCGCCACACAGCGTTCACCCTCACCAGAAGGGTAAAGGGGCCTTGCCGCATCTGGTGCTCCTCAGGGTCCTCAGCGCTGACACTCCCTCTCAGCAGGGAAGGGTGAGGACCATCGTGGCGAGGTTTAACGGTCAAGTACCCGTTTCCGTTGCCGTCCAGCGACCGCGCAAAATGCAGCGCCGGGTGCACGGTGCTCTCTCCTTTTTCAGGAACGAGCTCCAACTTCTGATACATTTTCTTATATTCCACAATCCCTCCCAGGATAGATTCGTCCAAAAGCGGACAGTTCAAACTATCCTGATTTTTCTAAATTGTCAACATTTATTGCGTAATTTTGTGCGTATGTTACGGTAGACCCAAGCTTTATGGGTGGTCTGCGTTTTACGTGGCGAACCTAGACCGGGGACGTTTGGCATTCGACTGGGCAACGGTGCTAAAGCCTAACCTGTGGGGAATCCCTAGCTTATTCGAGTACGGCAGTCGAGGTCACTGGGAGAGTGACTCATACTACGTAAGACCACAGTCTGCATGATGCCGGCGACGCCTGTAAGCCTACGATTAAACAGTCGTAGGCTTTCAATTTTTGTGACCTGTTGACGTTTTTGAAGTTTTTCTGTATAGTAGACCCGTTCTAAAAATGACAAGAGGAGACTGTGGATACAAAAAATGGCAAAACTCAGCCAAATTCCACAGGTATCGATCGTAAACACACCATGTTTGCCTTCAAGATCTTTGGAGACTTTGGTGCAACAATCGCGATCCCTGTTGTGTTCTTTGCATGGCTTGGCAACAAAATGGATGCTAAGTACGATACCTCCCCATGGCTACTGATTCTAGGATTTGTCCTAGCAGCAGTGATTTCTGGTGCAAGTATCTATCGCAAAGCGCAGCGGCTCGGAAAAGAATTTCAGGACCTTTAATATATGCAAATTCCGTTAGCAGCAGAACCTATCGCACATATTGGTGACTTTGTTGTCACAAACTCCATGCTCAATGCATGGATTGCAGTAGTGTTTTTTGTGCTAGTTGCGTTTGCAGTCCGGAAAAAGGCTGCGGATGTGCCTCGCGGAATTCAAAACGTAGTAGAGTGGGTGATTGAGTTCATCCTGGGATACATCCAGCAAGTGACTGGAGATAGAAAGCGTGCTATTCGATTTTTGCCAATCGTAGGTACGCTGTTTTTGTTTATCCTGTTTAGCAACTGGTTGGCGTTGATTCCTGGAACTGGAAGTATTGGAATTTGGGAGTTCCACCACGGAGAAGTGGTGTTGGTGCCGTTCTTGCGTCCAGCAACTGGTGACCTAAACATGACATTGGCAATGGCGGTACTGGCAGTTGCTGCGTCTCATGTGTTGGGAATCGTGGCTATTGGGTTTTTCAAGCACTGGAACCGATTCATTCAGTTGGGAACTATTTTCAAGAGTATTAAGAGAGGGCCAATCGCCATCTTTACCGCTCTTGTCGAGTTTGTGATTGGTATTATCGAAATCATCGGTGAGGTAGCAAAAATGGCTTCACTTTCTCTTCGTTTGTTTGGAAACGTGTTTGCTGGTGAGGTGTTGTTGACCGTTATGGCTGGATTGATGGCGTATGCTGTGCCAATTCCATTTATGTTCCTAGAAGTTTTGATTGGTTTGATCCAGGCAACTGTATTTGCCATGTTGACGGCGGTATATCTTACCGTTCTTACTGACGAACCTCACGAAGCGCATTAGAGTTAGCTTTGGTTTTTATTCGATAGAATAAAGATCAATTTAATTCAATGCAGGGATACACAGAGGCTAAAGACCCTACCAATTCCACCTCTTTGGTATCAAGGCAGCAAAACATAACACTATGGAAGCAGCAGCAATCGTAGCTATCATCAAGGGTGCTACAATCGCTATCGGAGGAATGGCTCCAGCATTCGCAATCGGAAAGTTGGTTGCAAAGGCAATGGAAGCTATTGGACGCAATCCAGAAGCTGCAGGTAAGTTGTTTGTTCCTATGCTATTGGGAGCAGCGTTTGCCGAAGCTATTGCGATTTACGCATTGGTTATCGCGTTCACTCTCTAAGATTGAGTATTTCCTTCGGCGCTTCTGCGCTGAAGATAAGTACTGAATAGTATGATCGACAAAGTATTTGCTGCAGAGGCAGCACACACAACTACAGACGCACATACAGAAGATGTTGCACACACCGCACCTGATGGAAGTCCATTGGGAACATTTGGTATCAACGGAACCATGTTTATTGGTCAGTTGATCAACTTCGCTATTGTGTTGATTGTGTTGTACAAGTGGGCATACAAGCCTTTGGTGAAAGTAATGGAAGAGAGAACTTCTAAGATTGAGAATTCGCTAAAAAAGGCAGAGCAAATTGAGCAGGACAGAATTGCAGCTGATGAGAAGGTTGAGGAGCAGCTTGCAAAGGCTCGTGAAGAAGGGCGTGCTGTTATTGCAGAAGCTCAGGAAAAAGCACTTGCACTTGCTGAAAAGTCTAAAGAAAAGACTAAGGAAGAGGTGGAGGCTGTTGTTACACAAGCAAAAGCACAGATTGCCGCTGACAGAGAGCAGATGATGGCAGAGCTTAAGGTTGAGGCTGGAAAGCTTGTTGCTGATGCTGCTGAAAAAGTACTTGGACAGAAGATGGACAGCAAAGCTGATGAAAAGTTGATTGCATCTGCTGTAGAAGAGTCAGCAAAATAGTATGAAGATGAATCCTGAATCACTTGCAAAAGCGCTCTACGCAATGACCGCAGACCTGCCAAGAAATAAGCAGGAAGGGGTGGTCAGGGATTTTACGGTGTGGCTGAAGAAAAAAGGGAAGTTACACTGGGGCAAGCAGATTATGAAAGAATTGGTTCGGTATGGGGCTCAGCAAGAGCAAAAGGACAGTGTGCAAGTCACATTAGCTAAAGAGCCAAGTACGCGACTGGAGAACGAGCTCAAACAGCAGTTTAAGAAAGATGGGGATGTGAAAGTAAAGGTAAAACCAGAAATCATTGGAGGAGCAATCATTCAAAAAGGATACACAATCATTGATGCAAGCGTGAAAGGGAAACTTAACCGCTTGAGAAGCTAGAGAAAACTATATGTCTACAAAGCAAATCGTAGAGTCATTGAAAAAACAGATTGAAAACTTTGATGCAGGAACTGCCGTACAAGAGGTAGGAACTGTGATTGAGGTTGGAGATGGAATTGCGCGCATGAGCGGACTTACTGAGTGTGCGGCAATGGAAATGCTTGAGTTTGCCGACGGAACTGTTGGTGTGGCGCTTAACCTTGAGGAAGAAACTGTTGGTGCTATTATCTTGGGTGACTTCTTGGGGATTAAAGAGGGAATGCAAGTAAAGAGAACTGGAAAGATTTTGTCAGTTCCTGTTGGAGATCAGATGCTTGGGCGTGTTGTTGATGCGCTTGGACAGGCAAAGGATGGAAATGGAGCGATCAGCACAAAGGAAGCATACCCAGTAGAAAAAATTGCGCCTGGCGTGATGAAGCGTCAGCCAGTTGATACTCCGGTGCAAACTGGTATTAAGGCGATTGACTCAATGATTCCTATTGGACGTGGACAGCGTGAGTTGATTATTGGTGACCGTCAGACTGGTAAGACTGCAATTGCAATTGACACTATCATTAACCAGGCAAAGACTGGTGACATGATTTGTATCTATGTTGCGGTTGGACAGAAAGAGTCAAAGGTTGCACGTATTGTGAACAAGCTTGAAGAAGCTGGTGCAATGAAGAACACCGTTGTGGTTGCAGCTGGTGCGTCAGATCCTGCAGCGATGTCATTTATCGCGCCATACGCAGGATGTGCGATTGGTGAGTACTTCATGGACCAAGGTAAAGACGTGTTGGTTGTATACGATGATTTGACTAAGCAGGCGTGGGCATACCGAGAAATCTCATTGCTCTTGCGTCGTCCACCAGGACGTGAGGCGTACCCAGGAGACGTGTTCTACTTGCACTCTCGTTTGCTTGAGCGTGCTGCGCGGTTGAATGAAGAAAATGGTGGTGGATCATTGACCGCACTTCCAATTATTGAAACACAGGCTGGTGACGTATCTGCGTACATCCCAACAAACGTGATTTCTATTACAGACGGACAGATTTTCTTGGAAACAGACTTGTTCTATAGAGGAATTCGACCAGCGTTGAACGTTGGTGTGTCTGTGTCACGTGTGGGATCTGCAGCGCAGATTAAGGCCATGAAGAAAGTTGCTGGTAAGTTGCGTCTTGAATTGGCGCAGTTCCGTGAGCTTGAAGCGTTTGCACAGTTTGCAACAGACCTTGATGAAGGAACACGTAAGCAGATTGAGCGTGGTAAGAGAATTGTTGAAATCTTGAAGCAGGGACAGTACGAGCCAATGGATGTGGCACAGCAGGTGGCAATCATTTACGCTGTGACCAATGGACACACTGATGAAGTTCCGGTTGAGCAGATGGCAGAGTGGGAGAGCAATCTTCACGCATTCCTTGATGAGCAGCACTCAGATCTTCTTGACGAACTAAAGTCAGGAGACTGGGATGCAGCTAAGGAAAATCTTGAAAAAGCAATTACCGAGTTTGCGTCAATGCAAAAATAAGTATGTCCGGTGCAACAAAAGCAATTAAGCGACGCATTGGTTCCGTGAAAAACACACGGAAGATTACCAAGGCAATGGAACTCGTGGCAGCAAGTAAGATGCGCCGCGCTGTTGAGGCTGCACTTGGTACTCGTGACTATGCAAAGCATGCATGGGACGTATTGCAGCATGTGTCTGCAGCAGAGCAGGAAACAATTCACCCGTTGTTGAAGAAGCGAGAAGTAAAGAAGGTGTTGATGGTTGTGGTGACTTCAAACCGTGGATTGTGTGGAGGATTGAACAGTAATGTGTTGAAGAAGGTTCGAGATCTTACTAAGGATCCTAAGATCATGTTGGCGCACCGTAATGGTAAAGGTGTTCTGGAATTTCCAGAAACTGTGCCAGCAGACCTAGAAGTGGACTTCATTACCGTTGGTAAGAAGGGAGAAAAATCTTTGGCTTCACAAGATAAGAATGTGATTGCAAGTTATGTGGAGGTGTCTGACACGCCGCAGTACTTGGAAGTTCAGCCAGTGGCGCAGATGATTTTGGATGCCTACACCAAAGGACAGTATGACAAAGTTGTGGTGGTGTTCTCTGATTTTGTGAGCGCGATTGTGCAGCAGCCAAAGGTTCGACAACTGTTGCCAATCTCACCAATTGATTTGGAGAAGACCATGGCTGAGATGGAGCGATTTGCAACCACGCCGTTGATGGAAGAGAAAGAGCGTGAAGAGTTGCAGCGTAAGGTGGACCACAGTACAGAATTTACCTTTGAACCTGATACTAAGACCGTGCTTGATCAAGTCTTGCCGCGATTGGTGGAAGTTCAGGTATTTCAGTCAGTGTTGGAATCTAGTGCGTCAGAGCACAGCTCACGAATGATGGCCATGCGCAACGCATCAGATTCAGCAAAAGAAATGATTGATGATTTAACATTTAGTTTGAACCGTGCGCGTCAGGCTGGTATTACGCAGGAAATTGCGGAGATCAGCTCTGGTATGGCGGCAATTACCTAATAGAAAGCATATGCAAAAAGGAACAGTAACCCAAATTATCGGACCGGTGGTCGATGTGCACTTTCCAGAAGGGGAGTTGCCAGCTATTTTGACAGCGCTTGAGTTGCAAAATGGGGAAGACCGATTGGTTCTTGAAGTTGCTCAGCACACTGGTGGAGACACCGTTCGTGCAATTGCCATGGGTGCAACCGATGGATTGCGTCGTGGTATTGAAGTAACTAACACTGGAGCGCCTATTTCAGTTCCAGTTGGTGAAGCGTCACTTGGACGAATGTTCAACGTGGTTGGTGAGCCAATTGATGAAAAAGGTCCAGTAAAGAGTAAGGAGACTCGTGCGATTCACCAGAAGGCGCCGTCATTTGCGGAGCAAGCTGATAAGACTGAGGTGTTTGAAACCGGAATTAAGGTTGTGGACTTGATCTGCCCATTCATGAAGGGTGGAAAGGTTGGATTGTTTGGAGGAGCCGGAGTTGGAAAGACCGTTATTGTTAAGGAGTTGATCCGTAACATTGCTGCAGAGCACTCAGGACTTTCTGTGTTTGCTGGTGTTGGTGAACGTACTCGTGAAGGAAACGACTTGTACTTGGAAATGGAAGAAGCTGGTGTGCTTGATAAGACCATGCTGGTGTTTGGACAGATGAACGAACCACCTGGAGCGCGTGCGCGTGTTGCATTGACTGGTTTGGCACTTGCGGAGCACTACCGTGATCAAGGAAAAGACATGTTGTTGTTTGTGGACAACATCTTCCGATTCACACAGGCTGGTTCTGAGGTGTCAGCGTTGCTTGGTCGAATCCCATCAGCTGTGGGATACCAGCCAACACTTGCGACAGAAATGGGACAGCTTCAGGAAAGAATTACATCAACAAAGACAGGATCTATTACGTCTATTCAGGCGGTGTACGTTCCTGCGGATGACAACACTGACCCTGCGCCGGCAACTACGTTTGCTCACTTGGACTCTACAGTTGTGTTGTCTCGATCATTGGCGTCATTGGGAATCTACCCTGCGGTTGACCCACTAGACTCAAGTTCAACAATCTTGGATCCAAATGTTGTGGGACAGGAACACTATGATGTTGCTCGTGGAGTACAGAAGGTATTGCAGCGCTACAAGGACTTGCAAGACATTATTGCCATCCTTGGTATGGAAGAGTTGTCAGAAGAAGATAAGTTGACCGTTGCCCGAGCTCGTAAGATTCAGAAGTTCTTGAGTCAGCCGTTCTTTGTGGCTGAGATGTTTACTGGAATCCCAGGATCATACGTGTCACTTGCTGATACAGTGAGAAGCTTTAAGGAGATCTTGGAAGGAAAGTACGACCATATCCCAGAGCAGGCATTTTACTTGAAGGGATCTATTGAAGAAGTATTGGCAGCTGCTGAAAAAGAAGCATAAGCAAACGCATGAGCACACAAAAGCTACAATTTAGAATTGTGTCTCCAGAGCGAGTGGTGTTTGAAGACCAGGTTGATGCAGTTTCAATTATGACTGCAATGGGGGAGATCACTGTTTTGCCTGGGCACATTCCATTGCTTGGTATTGTTAAGCCAGGTGAGCTTAAAGTGCAGAAAGATGGTGAGGAGCAGTTTATGTCTGTACTTGGTGGGTTTGTAGAAGTGCACAATGACAACGCGCTGACCATCTTGGCTGATGCTGCTGAGCGAGTTGATGAGATTGATCTTGAGCGAGCAGAAGCTGCACGCGACAGAGCAAAGAAAGCACTTGAAGAAAAACAGTTTGCTAATGACATTGAGTTTGCGGCACTGCAGGCTGCGCTTGAGCGATCTATGACTCGTGTGAAGATTGCACGGAAGCGACGTCGGTTGTAAGACGTACAAATAAGAATTGTGGACAGGCCCGAGAGGGTCTGTTTTGTTTTTGGTGGAGGGTTGACAGGGTAGGAAAAAAACTATACATTTTACCATCAGCAATAATGCTGACTAGCGGAGAGGAGTGGAGAGATGTTTTCTTTGCAGTACTATAAGCGAGAATCAAGCGGGCCTAAAAAACCCCACGAAACCCAGCTCTTGCCTGGTGACCAAATCAGATGGCACCACACGCAGGGCGGGGGTCAGATCAGCTTCTTGCGCAACCCGCAGGAAGTTCCTGAGGCAATCCGGGTGGTGAGCGGTGGGAAACTGCAGATCCCGGGCAAGAACGACGACAAGTTCGTCTTTCGTGCTCTCACGCCGGAGCCCTTCCAGGATCTGGTTAACATGATTGCTGCGGTCGCCGGTTTGTGCACTGGCGAGGTTCAGCTCAGTGAGACCAAGACCTACTACTACGCAATCTTTGGAGGCCCAAGATGATCAGGCTTGTCTATCACGGTACTACTGTGGAGACTTGTCTCCAGGGTGGCGACGTGATTCGGTGGAGGCCTATTTCAGGTGGGGGTAGTGGGGTGGTTACTCTGCTCAAAGCACCGGACAAACCGTTGCCAGTCGGCATTCCCAATCGGGCCTTGGTCTCTGCAAAGGACCAGAGGGGTGACGGAAATTTCTACTGTGAAGGAGTCACGGCAGAGGGGTTCCTGGCAGTCGCGTTTCTGCTGGCCAGCCTGGCAGGACTGGAGGTTGGTGAATTTTCCAAAGGAACCGACAACACCCGGTCGTGCAAGCTGACTGATCTGAAATAGAGGACAAAGCACCCTCTAAACTCTAACCGCCGCGGTGTGGCGCTCGACAAAAAGTCGTAGCTCTGGCCGCGGCTTTTTGTTTCGCTAAATTTACAGCCTGAGGCTTGACAGGTTATTAAATTTAGCGTAGCATGCTACCCTTATAGGAGGGACGTACACACGGTGTGTGCGGGCTCTTTACAACCTGGATCAGTTTTGAGTGAGGGAGGACCGGATTCATGAACAGAATACCACTAGTTCTGGTGCTTCTCGTGGCCCTGGCGGGTTGTGAGGAGCTCTTTGGCGACGGGGGAGGAGCCTGTTACGGCTCTGAAGAGTACTGTTTGTCCGCGCTGACGGCTGCTGATGGCAAAGACGCTGGTGGAGACATCAACGTCAAGCCGGATCTGCCTGATGTGGAGGACGACAGCGACGGCGCCACGGACATGCCAGACGACGGCACAGACGGTACCGATATCCCGGACGTCCCCGATGTGGAGGACACTGAGGATACGGAGGATTCCGTTGACACAGAAGACATCCCGGATGAGGGCGATACGCCTGACGCCGAGGATGTTCCGGACACTACTGACCTTGGCGATGGCAGCGATGCTGAAGACGTCCCTGATACGGACGACGCTGAGGACTCGACCGACACGCCTGACGCGCCGGAAACGGATGACGGTGAAGTCATCGTGGTTGACCCCTGTGAGGGGAAGATCTGCGATGATGAGAACCCGTGTACCGTGGACACGTGCATCAATGGCGAGTGTTCCTACATGCAGGCTGGTGAAGACGAGCCTTGCGATGATGGAAACCCATGTACGGAGAACGACACCTGCGACTTGGAGGGCAAATGTCAGCCAGGTGAGATGGTGCAATGCGATGATGGTGATCCGTGCACATTCGACAGTTGCGATCCGGAAACGGAGGACGGCTGCGTGTATGGTGAACCCATTGATTGCGTTGATGATCTCTGCGCTCCGGCGGAGTGCATGGGCAACGGTCAGTGTGGTGAGAAGGTTCCGGTGGTGTGTGAGACCGATCAATTCTGCAAGACCTCGGCCTGCAACCCGGAAACGGGTGAATGCGTTGAGGAAACGTTGTCGTCGGGTAAGCAAGGCTTGCTCTGTGATGATGAGGATGTCTGCACTGTGGACTCTTGCAACCTCGAGATGGGCATCTGCCACAACGAGGTTGTTTCAGAGTGTAAGTGCAATGGGGTAACGTGTAATGACGCCAACCCCTGCACCTTGGATACGTGTAATCCGTTTGACGGGGAGTGCGTGTTTGAGAACACTTTGGATCCCTGTGAAGATGGGGACGAGTGCACAGTGGAGGACAGGTGCGAGGATGGCGCCTGTGTCCCAGGATCGGTCAAAGACTGCACAGACGATGATCCGTGTACCGCGGAGACATGTAACTCTGATAGTGGCGAGTGTGAAAGCTCTCCGCTCTCTGGGGTCTCCTGCGATGACGGAAGCCCGTGCACGCAGCAGGATGTCTGCGAGTCGGGTAATTGTCTGGGCACCAACCCGGTGATCTGTGATGATACCAACTCTTGCACCGATGACTCCTGCGACCCAGTTTCTGGGGAGTGTCAGTTCATCAACAACGTCCAGTCTTGCGACGATGGGAACCTCTGCACAACGGGGGACCTGTGCCAGGCTGGCGAGTGTAAGGGAAAAGCAGTCCCCTGTGGGGACGACAGCGACTGCACAGATGATAGCTGCAACCCAGACGACGGGCTCTGCCAGTTCATCTTCAACACCGCGTCGTGCGACGACGGTGATCTGTGTACGAGCAACGACGGTTGTGCCAATGGCGAGTGCTCTGGAACGCCCATCACCTGTGATGATGCTAACCCGTGCACCCTCGACTCGTGTGACCAGGAGTCGGGCGAATGTATGTTTGTCCCGACTGAAGGCGCATGCTGCATGAAAGATGAGGAGTGTGACGACTCCAATCCGTGTACCACCGGTACGTGCAGCGACGAGTATCTCTGTCAGCAGGAGGTCTTGACCGAATGGTGCTTCATCGACGGCGAATGTGTCGTTGGCGGCAGTACCGACCCGAGCAATGAGTGCAGGGCATGCGTGACCGATCAGGGGAATCAGAAGGCGTGGACGCTGCTTGGTGGCGACCCGTGTGATGATGATAATCCCTGTACGGAGAACGATACCTGCAGCGAGGAAGGTGAGTGTGGCGGAGCTGAAGTCCTTTGTGACGATGGCGATGTCTGCACTGACGACTTCTGCGACTCGGCAGACGGTGAGTGTAAAACCTCCAACAACACAGCTCCGTGTGACGACCTGGATGGTTGCACCGTGGGCGACACGTGCCAGGACGGCGCGTGCGTTGTCAGTCAGCCCAAGAGCTGCGATGACGAAAACCCGTGCACGATTGACTCCTGCCAGGAAGGTGGGTGTCAGTACGTGGCCGTTGTCTGTGATGACGGCAGCGAGTGCACAGTGGACGCGTGTGACGAGGTTGAGGAGTGTGTGACCACAC
The DNA here is from genome assembly GCA_964480225.1 of uncultured Gammaproteobacteria bacterium. GTDB lineage: Bacteria > Patescibacteriota > Patescibacteriia > Magasanikbacterales > JBBTQS01 > CAYZOG01. The sequence goes on from CAYZOG010000024.1 coordinate 11,586, forward strand.
CGGTCACGTCCGTGGACTACGAGCTGGACGTCTCGCTGCCAAGCGAGATCGCCCTGCCACCGTCCTGGGAGCACTGCCCTGACAACGTTACCGGCAACCCCGGGATCTGCGTGGACTACACCGGAACTGTGGGCACGGAAACCACTGCGGTGGTGGATGTTGCTCACTACGGGATGTTCTGCATTCGGGCAAAGACGTATCACAACTTCAACAGTGGCGAGTTTGGCCTGGTCAAACTTGAGCAAGTGGGTAGCAACTTCACAGCTGTGGAGGGTAGCCCCTCTGCGGTGTCGTTGCCCACCAGCGAGCAAAAGCTCTGTCTGCACGTGAAGCCTGGCCAAGTCACCATCAGCGTGACAGAAGGGGATTACACCCCTGACGGCTTCTTTGGCTTTGACGTGCTGCTGCGCACCATCTCGCTGAACGTCGACCATAAGGACGACGACTCCACTGACGAGGCCGACACGTGCCTGAAGTTGGAGGCAGAAGACGCCGCCGACTGAAGCTGATCCGCGTTCAACCCGCGCCCAGGACCATGGATGGTACCTGGGCGCTTCTTTTATTTGCGAGAAATATCATTCTCCTGCACAATGGGGTCATGATTACAGACGGTCTTAATGCACAACAAAAGCAAGCAGTGG
>CAYZOG010000025.1:0-8349 GCA_964480225.1 uncultured Gammaproteobacteria bacterium
AATCGATCAGCTGACATTGTTTCATTATTGATGATGCAGAACGGAGCGCAAATGGCAGATCAGTTTGGACGCGCAACCTTTAATCAAATGCCAGCTGAGTTGGCTGGAGAGCGAGAGTTGGCACCAGGACTTGAAGCATTGGTGTTTTACACAGAGTTTGCTAACCCACTTGAAACGGTATACACCTGGAACGCAAGAATGCCAGAGAGTTTTGATGCGTTTGCAGATGGAAAGACTGCGTTCTTCTTTGGCTACAACTACCACATTCCGCTATTGGCCACACAAGCACCAAAGCTTAACTACAGTTTTACAACCGTTCCGCAGTTGAACCCAGATAATTCGTCAAACTTTGCATCATACTGGGTTGAGACTGTTTCAAAGAAAACAGAATTTCCAAATGAAGCGTGGGACTTCTTGCTCTTCATGTCAGACCCAAACAACACAATCACCTATTTGGAAAGCACTGGACGACCAACAGCACACCGCGCGGTATTGAATACACAAGCTGAGGATCCAGAGCTTGAACCGTTTGTGTCACAGTTGCTTACTGCAAAGAGTTGGTACAAAGGAAAGGACAGCTCTGCCATGGAATCGATAATGCATGATATGATAGAAGAGGCATTGGCCAATGCGCCAATTGATCCTCAAGAGGCATTTGAAAATGCAATCAGCAGAGCAATCAGCCGATTGAATCAAACTTTATAATTGTATGACGCGAATCCTTCGCGCAGGTGCAGCATTCATGCTCGCACTAGTGCTCGTTATCCCAACTGCAGCTGATGCTGCGCTTCTTCCTGAACCAACTGGTTCTTGTCCTAAAGGTCCATCTGGTGAGGAACTCACTTGTTCTTCTGGAATGTGCGGGGACACCAAGGTTCCATGCAACTACAGCGTTCTTGATATTCAAAACACAATTGTGAGTGTCGGTAACTGGATTATTGGAATCATTGGACTAGTAGTGTTACTACTGTTCATGTACGGTGGATTCCTTTGGGTGATTGCCGCAGGTAATCAACACAGAATTGACCAAGGGCTTAACATCATGATTGGTGCTGGAATTGGACTGTTGATTGTCTTTAGCGCTGGATCAGTATTGCGATACTTCCTAGTCCAGCTCAACGTAGACCAAGAAGTAATTGATCAAATTCCAATTGGTGGCAGCAGTACAGATCCAACTGGTGGAGATAAAACTCCAACCAAGAAAGAGTTTGTGTGTGGATGTACGTATGGCGGCCTTGGCAAAGACATGCAAGTTAATGGTGGTAAGGTCTTCCCTCTTTCATCTGGCACAACCGTAAACGCCGCAAACTGTACTACAGCAGTTAAAGAACACATTGCTAAAACACCTACTGCACTTGGCCTTCCAAGCGATGAACAAGTTGCAGAGCTGATGAAGCAAGTTTCATGTAAGGCAACTGAGAAATAATCATATGACCATGCTTAAAAAAGTCCTTCTAGGAATCACTGCCGCATTTTCACTCATGCTAGTGGCGAGCGCATTCACACCAAACGCAGTGTTTGCACAAGATGTAGTGCAACTAGAAGACCCACTCAACCTTAACCAGGATGCACCTATTGCAGATCTTGTTGGACGAGTTATCCAAGCCTTCCTTGGTGTGATTGGAATCGTGGCGCTGATCATGTTTGTGTACGGTGGAACACTATGGTTGATTTCGGCAGGAAAAGCAGACCGAGTAGAGCGCGGAAAGGACATTTTTATTTGGTCCACCATTGGTCTTGTGGTAATATTTAGTAGTTATGCGATCACCACATTTGTGTTTGATCAATTGATTACAACATCATAATTCACAACCTAACAGCACTTTGAAAGGGGGTGATATCTATGCTTACAACACTGCAAAAAGTTTCTATCTGGACCATGGCAGCAATCATGGCAGCCTTCGTTGGTATGACGGCCGTGCCTGCGAATGCTCAGATTGAAACTGATTTGGACAAGTTCCAATCAGCTACTGGTCTTGGAGATGAAGATCTTAAGACTACTATCGGTGAAATCGTTCAGGTTATCCTTGGCTTCCTTGGAATCCTAGCGGTACTTATCGTGCTTTGGGCTGGATTCCTATGGATGACAGCAACTGGTAACGAGGACCAAGTTGGAAAGGCAAAGAGCATTTTGATTGCGGGTATTATCGGACTTCTGATCATCATGTCAGCGTACGCTATTACCACCTTTGTTCTTGAAGAGTTTGGTACCGCCAGTGGTACACAGTTTGATGTATAGTTCCTTCGAGTTTTACTCAAGGTACGCTATAATAGAGCAGGATATATTCCTGCTCTATTTGTTTCTATGACATTACTTTTTAGATATAGGACCTTGGTGACTGTGATCATGACTGCAGTACTTGGTCTTGGTGTAGCGCTTGCTATTCCACAATCAACTCATGCTGGTGACGCAAAAGAATCAAACTTTGGTCTTAAGCCACTTGGTGAGGTTGGATCTGCAGAAGATCTGCCGTTTGTTTCTGATGCAGACGCTGGGAAAAAACTTCCTGTGATTGTTGGAAACATTTTTAGAGTATTGCTCAGCCTTCTTGGAGTGATCTTCTTGATCTTGATTGTATACGGAGGAATTCGATGGATGATTGCTCGTGGTGATTCTGGAGAAGTTGAAACCGCAAAAGAAATTATCATTGATGCCTTTATTGGACTGATCATTGTTGTGGCGTCATTTGCAATTGTTAACTTTGTATTTGAAGAACTTATTAAGCGGCTCGGCGAGGGCGGCACACCTACATAATTGTATGATTAAGAGACTTATTATTTCGTTAGCTGCTGTTGTGTTCCTGCTTGGTGGGCAACTTCAGCCAGCGCATGCACAACTTAAAGGAAGCACTAGCCTATTAGAGCAGGCCGGAACTGCTGCATACGGAGAAGATGCATTTAAGCAGCAAAAGAGTTTGGGAGAAATCATTGGTGGAATCATTCAGGTGATCCTGAGTATTACCGGTCTGATCCTTGTACTACTCCTTATCTACGGAGGATACATCTGGATGCTTGCAAGAGGAAATGAAGGTGAGGTGGAACGGGCAAAGGACATCATCAGAAACGCAATCATTGGAATTGTCATTGTCATGCTTGCCCTAGCCATTACCACGTTTGTTCTGAAAGGATTGAACCAAGCAACTGGAAGTAACTTTAGCGGACTGCCAGTTCCAGAAGGAGGAGAATAATCTAAAAACAATTTACGCTTTTCAAAGACCGTCACCTTGTGTGGCGGTCTTGACAAATTGGCAAAATTTTGAAACGATGCGGGCAGCAGAATCATCTGCAGAACATTCGCCTGGGAGGGGGAAAAATGACAACCGCATTCTTGGCGCTACTGATCGTAGCGCTGGTAGCAACACTCGGCATCCTGCTCTGGGTGCATGCCAAAGGCAACGGACACGACCAGCTGGAGAACCTGGGTGTTCAGCCTGGCGAGATCGTGGTAACCAAGCGGTACCACGACAGCTTCGCCACGCTCAGCTCCTACAACATCAGGGGTTTGTGGGATCCTGATGTGGAGTTCCGCAAGGGTTCACTCCAGGTCCGCGTGATCCCCGACAACTTCAACGAGGAGCACGAACTCTGGGACTTCCTGGCGGGAATCGCCGGGTACCAGGTCCAATGGTACGACAGAAACAACCCCAAACACTGGGATGCCTGTCGGTCCCCGTTCAGTCACGCGATAACCAAGTACAAAGCGAAGGCGGAAAAACTTGGAACCCCTCCGCAAGGAGCAGACTTTCTGGATTGGCTGGTCGAGAAGCACGTCATGGACGCGGATGACGCGGCCGTGCTCCGCACTCTGGCTGACGCCAATGACCAGGAAAGGGTCATGGGTGTGTTCCAAGCAAATTTCGCAAGCGTTCAATCCCTCACGGGAACGAAACCGGCAAGCAACAGGACTCTCATGAGTTTTGATGCGGTCTCCTTGCTGCAGAAGTCCTTGTTCGGCGCCGCACCGGACAAGAAGCGCCAGAAGGGAACTCGAATCCCTTCCGTCACCGCAACCAGCATGAAGGCGGCGATGCGCGCCGAGTCGTAACCTCGGCACAACCCTTCAGATACCTCGGCCCACGCACGGATGCGTCGGTCGGGGTCCTTTCTTTTAGGCCTTGATCAAAATCCCCAGATTTTCTATACTATTCCCGCTATGTCTGTTGTGGGGTGGCTATGGTGAAACGGTTATCACAGCGGTTTGTGGTACCGCTATTACGGGTTCGATTCCCGTTAGCCACCCCAAAGCAGAGATGGATATAAATAAAACACCCGCGCATAAACGTAGGTGTTTTATTTTCCGTGAGCCCCCGCCAAGAATCGAACTTGGATTGTGGGATTAGAAGTCCCATGTTCTATCCATTGAACTACAGGGGCAGATACCACAGACTATCATTCCTGACAGCGCGCGTCAATCTTACACCAGAAACACCTTTTGATCCAGTGCCACTTTCCAGATTGCCAACCGCTCCAGCAACAAGAACCGCAACCAGCGCAACTCAAACTCATCTCTTTGCAAAATAGTTAACGGCAGGCGTAAAACTCGTTTCATAATCGCCCCATACTGCCGAGGCATCAACACAAACCCAAAACTAATCGGCGCTGGATTATTTTTGTCCAAAGCGCAATCATGCATCTTCTTCAGCCTCACCCAACTTGCACTAGAATCAATAAACCGATCATTAGGCCACTCACCTTCTGTGCGCTGGTGGTACACCACCGCGTCTGGCGCCATCGCGATCATTCCCAACTTCCACACTCGCAACGCCAACTCCTTATCTTCGTACCGATCAAACAATTCGTCAAAACCACCAACCTGACCTAACGCAAATTTCCGATACGCAATGTTTGCTGTCATTGGCCATCGCGCATCTGGATTAGCGACCACTCGCTCTCCTTTTCGCGGAACATATTCATCTGACACATACCGAACCCCTCCAGAAACCCCCAAGACAGCCCCATCAGAAAACCCAACCATCAACCGACTCAACCAATCCGCAGTCACCACACAATCATCATCTGTAAACACTACAAACTCATGTCGCGCCAACACAATCCCAGCATTGCGCGCCGCTGACCGCCCAGCATTTTCCTGAAACACATACCGCACATCAAACCGCTCACACACCTCCCGCGTCTGATCATGAGACCCATCATCAACAACAATTATCTCCTTAGGATAATCAGTCGCCACAATAGATTGCAGACATTCCTCCAACTGCCTGGCCCTGTTGTAGGTTGGTATCACAATGGACACCGCCGGCATCTGCATACTTATTTCTTACGATGAAACTTTTTGTGCACCTCACGCAATCCCTTGTCAGTTACGTGCGTGTAAATCTGTGTTGTGGTAATAGAAGCATGCCCCAACATGTGCTGCACAGACCTAATATCAGCCCCATTTCTTAGGAGATCTGTAGCATATGAGTGTCGCAACGTGTGCGGTGTTACTGGCTTTGTAATCCCAGCAGCCTTAGCCATTCTTTCAATGGTCCGCTGCACAGATCGCGCAGTCAGCGGCTTATCTTCATCACTTCTAGTCTTAGCTTTTTGCGCCCGATCATGAGACACAAACAAATATGGATTCATATCTTTGCGCTTTCCCAAATATCGCTTAATCCAATACCGAGCCTGCTCTGACAAAAACACCACACGACTTTTTCCACCCTTCCCTTTCACAGTAAACTCCTCTCGCTTCAAATTAATGTCATCCTGTTTTAACTTCACAAGTTCTGACACACGCAACCCAGTACTAAACAACATCTCCACCACAGACTTATCTCGCAACTGCGTCACAGACAACGCCTCATCCATGATGTTGCCAGACTTATCTCTGATTGGTGCACTTAAAAATCTGTCGAGCTCCTCTTCTTCCAAAAACACAACATCCCGATCCGGCATCTTAGCCAGTTCAATCTTCTCTGGCGCCAATGTATCAATATCTCGCTTGGCTAAATATTTCAAAAAAGATCGCAACGCAATCAAGTGATAGTTTTGGGTGTTCTTCTTCAAAGGTTCGCCATGGACATCAACCAAACGGTTTAACCACAATCTATATTTCCTAACCAACTCTCCCGAAATTTTACTTGGCGCCAAATCACCCGCAAATTCCATAAACCGCCCAAGGTAAAAATCATAATTCCTAACGGTGCGCGCAGACCGCCCGCGCTCCACCTCACAATATTCCAAAAACTCTCTAACCAATGTTGAACATTTTTTTGCTGCCATATGAGTATATTGTACGACACCTCACATGGTTTAGGCAAAGGAAAAGAGGGCCGCCGTCTGACGAACCCTCTTCATCGTGTTGCTCCGTAGTGGATGTGCACCCACTGGTCGTAGCCATCAAACTTGATTGAGACCGGAAGAATCTTCCCCGGCTCTTCTCCCAACCATGTGATGGCCTGACTCCTAAATCGGAGCCACGTCAGCCAACCGGCCGGCCGGATGGTCAGCACCCTCATTCTGTGTGTCACCACACAGTGAAAGAGCCCGTCCACCCCCTGCATTTCCAGGAGGGCTTTGGTCTTCTCTCCGGGAGGCGCGTATTCATTGGACACCCGCTCATACCCCGGCTTTTGAGAAACCAGGAGTTGTAGATGCCAGCGCCCGCCAATCCCACCTTTTCCTAGGCCAAACTTCATGTCATCGCACAGCAAGTGCAAATTGACGTCATCGCGATCGTTGACCCTGTCAGGCCGAACCTTGGTCCTCCCAACCAGGGAGATAACCGGCGCAACAGGACGTTCTCCATCCTGACTCATTCGTCACCTCCTTCTGATTTGGGAACTGCATAATTTAGCGAATTTCTCGCCACATGTCAAGTGTACCAGCAATCATTGACTTTTTGCAGTGGTATTGGTATAGTTTGCGCATAAATCACCCGTATTAGCGGGCCGAAGGTATCCCGGATGTGCCCTGGATAACCGCGGTGAATAGAACGCACATATGTTGACCCAAAAACAGAAGGAAAACATCATTAAGAAGTACCAAACTCACAAAGGTGACACTGGTTCTTCAGAGGTACAGATCGCAATCCTAACTGGAGAGATCCAGGGATTGATTGAGCACCTTAAGATGCACAAGAAAGATCACTCATCACGACGTGGTTTGTTGCGAAAGGTTTCACAACGCCGACGATTGATGCGATACCTCTTGGATGAAAACAAAAAGAGTTATGAGAAGCTTGTAAAAGCACTTAAGCTAAAGCAAGCAAAGCAGTTCACAGATTTCACTCCTGATACTGAGAGTGGAGAGGAAGAAAAGACTGATGCCTAAGACTCCTTCAAAAGCAGATCAATCAAAAGAGATGGTTTGTCATGTGATGAACCATCCGCTTAAGCACCCTGACCAAAGAGTTGGGGTGTTTATTGATGTGCAGAACTTGTACTACAGCGCTAAGAATCTGTTCGACAAGAAGGTGAACTTTGGAAACATTGTTAAAGAAGGTGTGTGCAGCAGAAAGTTGATCCGCGCAATTGCGTATGTGGTGCGTACAGAGTCTGGTGACGAGCTTCCATTTTTTGAAGCGCTGTACAACCTTGGACTTGAGACTCGTGAACGAGACCTGCTTACCTATCACGGCGGAAACAAAAAAGCAGACTGGGATGTTGGAATTGCAATTGACGCAATCCGTATTTCAGAATTGCTTGATGTGATCATTTTGGTAAGTGGTGATGGAGATTTCATTCCGCTTGTTGAATACTTGCAAAACCAAGGACGACAAGTTGAGCTGATGAGCTTCCGTGAAACAACATCAACCAAGTTGATTGAAGAAGTTGATTGCTACACCAACTTGAGCGATGATCTGGACCGATACTTAATCAAAGACAGTAAAGCTAAACGATCAAAAAGATGACGGTGACATAGCACAATAGATGCTTGCCCCGAGATACATGGACTGCAATGCGTTGCACTTCACAATCTCAGGACAAGCACCTCGCAAAACCTGAGTTTTTTAATACATAATTTTATGAATGTACAACAATTCTCCACAACATGGGGAGGGCGCGAGCTCAAAGTAGAGCTTGGTCGCTATGCACAGCAGGCCAATGGGTCAGCACTTGTGCAGTATGGCGACACCGTGGTGCTTGCCACAGCAGTAATGAGTGAATCAGTCAGAGAAGGAATCGGATGGTTCCCGCTTATGGTTGATTATGAAGAGAAACTCTACGCTGCAGGAAAAATTAAAGGGTCTCGATTCATCAAGCGTGAAGGTCGACCAACTGATGAGGCAGTTCTTGCTGGTCGTCAGATTGACCGATCAATTCGTCCGCTATTTGATAGCAGAATTAAGAACGACATCCAGGTGGTGATCACTGTTCTTTCTCTTGATGAGGACAATGACCCAAG